>NZ_JAGGQX010000027.1:0-172138 GCF_018613095.1 Bacillus sp. ISL-75 | reverse complement strand
ATAGATTTCACCACTTAATTTTTTATTGTTTGGTTGTGTTAAGAGCAGTGCATCATTGATTTTATAGCTCTGTTGATTTCCGCGGAAGGCACGCAGACTCCTGCGGGAGTACGGGGCAGGGGAGACCCCGCAGGAGCATAGCGACGAGGAGGCTCCCCGGCACGCCCGCGGAAAGCGAAGTGCCTAGAGCGGAAATCAACAGGCCCATTAGCAGGTACAATGAATAATTAAATGCTGAGAATAAAAAATTGCCGAGAAAAATACTCTTTCTCGACAATCTGAACGCTCAAATTGAGCGTTTTTTTCTGTTAAATGGATAAGTTTAAGCAAAATTCAAATACTATTTATCGAGGTGATGAAGATGGGAAAATGGAATGAACAAGCTGCACCCAATAATAATTTGCCACGAAAGACAATCAAGCATGGAGAATTAGTTGGGAACGAAGCAAAACTTGAGTTCTCAGAGGAATTATCTGATGGTGGAGAACGAAATCAAAATATTAAGGTTCTGAGAAATAACGGAAGAGTAAAATAGGGTTAGATTTCAGTAGTGGTGATTAAAAAATTACCACTATTTTTTTATAAGTTCTTTACAATACAATTCCTTTGTTATAGAATTTCTATGTACCTAATATATCTAGGTAGGTGATAAAATGTTTAACCGCGAATTAGTGAAAGGCAGTACTTCCTTAATCCTGCTTCAATTTTTAAACGAACGGGATATGTATGGCTATGAATTAGTGAAAGAGCTTGAACAGCGCAGTGATAATGACTTAAGTGTTAAAGAAGGGACCCTGTATCCGGCACTTCACAAGCTTGAAAAGCAAGAGTACATTGAGTGTTATTGGCAGGAGCAGGAAAAGGGCCCAGCACGAAAATATTACAAGATAACCACGGCTGGAAAGGAATTATTAGGTGAAAAAACACGTGAATGGCAGGACTTTGTTAAAGTGATGAACAAAGTGATAGGGAGATCGAAGCATGGAACGGCCGAAGAATAGGTTTCTTGAACAACTGGCAAAAGGGCTGGGAACCCAATTAGATAAAGAGGAGATTCTCCGTGAATATGCGTCACATATCGATGAAATTCTAATGGAATCGGAATGTCAGGATGAGGATACGGTTTTTGACCTGATTGTATCCCGGCTTGGCAGCCCTATAGAAATTGCACAAGTGTGGAGAGAAGAGTTTTCTGTCACCCCAAGTAATATGAAATGGGTGTTTATCCTCTTAAATGTTCTTTTTTTTGGAGGAGGCAGTTTACTAACCTTGGCTCACAATATCTATCCGTGGGAATGGCTTTCGGTTACATGGAATCACTTAACCTCGATTCCAACCTTAATTGCTGTTTTGTATATGTTTTTTTGGGCCTTGTTAGGATATGAAATCGGAAAGGGATTTGGGCATAATGGAAGAGTGCTCCTTAGAAAAACGTTTTTACTATCGCTTATTCCTAATTTGATATTAATGATCCTAACAGTTTTTCATATTATTCCACATTCTTGGTTCGCCCCGTTATTAACCAAAACATTTATTATAGCTTGTATCATTTTTACCATCATCCTATACCCGGTCAGTTGGATTGGCTATCGATGGGGGAGAAAAGCGTCGATATAAGCAGTTTTTTTTGCTTAACTACCTAGTAAAACTATATATATAGAATTTCTACACAAAAAGAGGGATGAAGATGGAAATGAAAATTACTAAATCTGATTGGATCTTTTTAGTCTTATGTTTATTGCTTGGAATTTTAGGTGAAGAAGCTTTCTTTCGCAGTGAGGTAGGGATCTCCTATTTTGTGTTTATTTCAGCTTTTTACTCGGTGTTTATTTGGCGCTGCCGACGCTTTCAATTTTCCCATCAACGATTGGGTTATCTAATTCTTTGTTGTATTTGGCTGCTGTCAGCCAGTTATTTTTTAAATAATAACGTGCTATTTTATGCCTTAAATATACTGGTGATCCCTGGGTTAGTTATCTTTCATTTAGTGTTAATCACAAGTCCGAAAAATTTTCAATGGAATAAACCCGCGTTTGTTACTTATATATTGACTAGGTTAATCCAAGCACTAAAATATAATGCTAGTTTCGCGGCATTATTTGGAAAGGGCTTTAAACAAGGTGTTAATGAGGACAAATTTTTAATATGGAAAAAAATAATCCTTGGGATAGCGATTTCGCTGCCAATCCTCTTTGTCGTATTGAATTTACTAATTTCGGCAGATTCTCAGTTTGAGCAATTAATTGGCGACATTCCACAATGGTTCCAAGTCATTACTGTTGAACGGATCATGAGACTAATTGTTATGCTAATCTTAACCGCCGCCTTCTTTGGATTTATGCAAATCCTATACAACAGACATATGAACGTAATCAAACAACAACCAAAAGAGCAACGGATTCAGATGGATGGAATTATCGCAATCACGGTTCTTGTCATCATCAATGCCGTTTATCTTTTGTTTACTGTCGTACAATTCAGGTATTTTTTCAGCGGAACATTACAAGCGGATTTTACCTTTGCCGAATATGCTAGAAAAGGATTTTTCGAGCTCTTATTTGTGACACTCATCAATTTATCGATTACGGTAATCGTGTTAACCTTTGTTAATCGTGCAACAAGTTTCATGCGGAGAGCGACGCAAATCATGCTGACCATCCTCGTCCTTTCGAGCTCTGTAATGCTCAGTTCCGCCTTCCTACGGTTGAGCATGTATGAAGATGCGTACGGGTTTACGTTCACTAGGGTGCTGGTGCATTCGTTTATGATTTTCCTAGTCGTCATCTTTACGTATACACTAGTGAAGATTTGGGTGGAGAAGCTGTCGTTATTTCACTTTTATTTTATTACTTCATTAATCTACTATACAGCGATTGCAGTTATTGATTTGGATAAAATCGTCGTGAAAGAAAATATGAACCGTTACGAGACCAGCGGGAAAATTGATGTTCATTACCTTAATAACTTGTCATATAGAGGGGTTTTAGGCTTAATAGACCTTTATGAAAAAGATAAGAATATACCTGAACTAAAAACAATATTACTAGAGCGAAAACAGGAAGCACTTGCTGAAAGCTTGCCGTGGCAATCGTATAATCTAAAACGAGAGCAGGCATTCTCTGAACTTAAAAAGTTGGATATAAAATAGTAAAAAGGAGACGATTCGGAAAAAAGCCCGAATCGTTTTTTATTACTAATAGGGAAGGAGGGGGATTCTAAGCTTCAATCCCATCCCTCTAATAAATTTGAGTTTGTTCAAAAACTATAGCTTGGGTAAATTAGTAGCTAGACATTAAAAAAGCGGGATCAATTGATCCCGCCCACATATCAGTCACCATTAAACATATCAAAAATTCCTCTTGCGATACTGCCTTCGTCTTTCGCCCCGCCACGTGAAGGTGCCGCAGCAAAAACACGGCTTGCCAGACGGCTAAATGGCAAGGATTGAATCCAAACGGAACCAGGACCGCGGAGTGTGGCAAAAAACAAGCCTTCTCCGCCAAACAAGGCTGTTTTAACGCCTTTTACAAATTCGATATCATAATTTACACTACTTGTCATCGCCACTAAACAGCCTGTATCCACGCGCAGTGACTGGCCTGGCAAAAGGTCTTTTTTTATAATCGTTCCACCTGCATGAACAAAAGCGAGCCCATCTCCTTCTAACTTTTGCATAATAAATCCTTCGCCGCCAAAGAAGCCGGCACCAATTTTTCGTTGGAATTCAATCCCGACCTGAACCCCTTTAGCCGCAGCAAGAAATGCGTCCTTTTGGCAGATAATTTTTCCTCCCAACTGGCTTAAGTCCATCGGAATAATTTTACCAGGGTAAGGAGAAGCAAACGACACCCGTTTTTTGCCGATGCCGTTATTGGTAAAGGCAGTCATGAACAAGCTTTCACCGGTAAGTACCCTTTTACCAGCACCGAACAGCTTACCCATAAGTCCGCTTCCGGCACTAGTGCCGCTGCCATCACCAAAAATAGTCTCCATATGTATGTCATCTTCCATCATCATAAAGCTTCCTGCTTCAGCTACAACTGTCTCTTGTGGATCGAGCTCTACTTCAACAAACTGCATGTCGTCACCATAGATTTTATAATCAATTTCGTGGTTATTCATACTTTTCCCTCCACTTTTTATAATGGCAAATCTATATATATTATAAAAAAATTAGGAAAAAAGTGCTAATTTTAACATAATAAAAATAAAAAGACGCCTGTTTTCACAGACGTCTTTCAATATTGTCGAGAAATGGTCATTTTCTTGGCATTTTTTATTTTTTCTGAATCTAAACTTCTGATCTTTATTAATTGATGGTACCTGCTAATTGGCCTGTTGATTTCCGCTCCGGGCACTCGCTTTCCGCGGGGAGGTCCGGGAGCCTCCTCGGCGCTGGCCTGCGGGGTCTCCCGTGACCTCTATATCCCGCTGGAGTCGAGTACCCTCCGCTCCAATCAACAGGGAGTCAAATTAATCTAAAGTATTGCAACATACTATTTCTATCCCTACTAAATCTTCTGGTATAAGTTCTTCAATAGACACATATTCATATTCACTTTGGCTAAACTCATTTTGCTTAAACATTGATTTCACACTTATTCTTAATATTTTTTGATGTTTTCGAAAATAATGTTGTTATATATCATTGAGCAGATAATTAAATGGATATTTTGGGTAAAATTACACTTAAACATTAGAACATTCATGATATATTAATTGTTTTTTCTCTTCAATGAGCGAATTTTAGAGTTTTATGAGCGAATATTTCGTTTCAATGAGCGAATCTCTTGTTTTATGAGCGAATTTAAAAAGCAACATTCTTTTAAAAAGATCATATTTTTTATATGAGTTGAAGAGCTTAAATTGAATAATACACCGTTGATTGGAGCGGAAGGCGCGAAGACTCATACGGGAGTACGGGGCAGGGGAGACCCCGCAGGCGCTTTAGCGCCGAGGAGGCTCCCCGGCACGCCCGTGGAAAGCGAAGCGACTGGAGCGCAAATCAAAGGACTAATTAAAAGTCCTATATATTTATTATTATAAAAAATTAACGAAGCAAATTATTAAAGAAAGGAATAAAATAAAAGGCTATCGAAAGTTTTTCGACAGCATAAAAAGACGCCTGTTTACACAGACGTCTTTTGCGTATTGAGGCGAAAAACCACACTCCACATAGTGTGCTCCAAAAAGGAATGTTTCTCGACTTACACAACTCAGCTCATCGCTTTGCTATTGTAACATGTCCTTGTGAATCAAACAAGTAGTTTTATTAAATATAAATTTTCTTTTTTTAAAACAAAATGCTTGCTATGTAAGTTGAATTACCATATATTCAAATAATCAGATATACAAAAATAAGAAGATAAGAAGGGTTTATATGTTTATTGACAAAAGATTCCATAATTATTCCTTAAGGAGTGTACCAAAGGATCTCCTTTCAGGATTGATTGTCGGGGTAATCGCAATTCCACTTGGGATGGCTTTTGCTATTGCTTCAGGAGTGAAGCCAGAATATGGAATCTATACGACGATTGTTGCAGGGATTCTTATCTCCTTATTTGGCGGATCGAAGTATCAAATAGGCGGACCAACTGGAGCGTTTATTCCCATTTTATTTGGAATTGTGATGACATACGGCTATGATAACCTCCTCGTCGCCGGACTTATGGCCGGTATTATTCTGCTATTAATGGGAGTATTTAAACTTGGATCACTAATTAAATATATTCCTAGACCAGTAACCATTGGGTTCACAACAGGGATAGCAGTGACTATATTTATTGGGCAGGTTGCTAGTTTCTTAGGTTTAGTGGGAATTAAGAAACACGAGGAATTTATTAAAAATGTCCAAGAAATTTTTGTTCATTTAGATACAATAAATATTTTCAGTATTCTAACGGCAGCCATTTGTTTAGTAACCGTCATTGTAACACCAAAGGTTGCACCAAAAGTTCCAGGCCCGCTGATTGGCTTAGTGGTTTCCTCGGTCATTGCAACCATATTTTACCCAAGTCAAATTGTGACGATTGGAACCGCTTATGGTCAAATCCCAAGCACATTACCCGAACTTCATATTCCTAACATGAATTTAGAAATGATTATCAGGCTAATAAAACCTGCATTCATTATTGCAATGTTAGGCGGTATTGAATCATTGTTATCGGCAGTGGTGGCTGATGGAATGACCAATAGCAGGCACAACAGCAATAAAGAATTAATCGGACAAGGAATTGCCAATATGATTACGCCGTTATTTGGCGGAATTCCAGCAACAGGTGCGATTGCTCGGACTGCGACAAATATTAAAAATGGAGCGATTTCGCCGTTTTCTGGCATTATCCATGGGTTTGTTGTCTTGCTAGTCTTGCTATTTTTTGCACCATATGCATCGTATATTCCATTAGCAAGTATGGCGCCAATCTTGATGGTCGTTGCTTGGAATATGAGTGAAAGAAAAGTATTTTCACATATTTTAAAAACAAAATCCACGGATTCACTTGTCTTAACGGTTACGTTTTTATTAACCGTTTTTGTAAATTTGACAATGGCTGTTGAGGTTGGCTTAGTGATGTCTGCCATTCTTTTTGCAAAAAGAATGAGTGATGTAATGGTTACGGCTAAAGCATTGCCAAACCGAAAACATAAACACGAAAAGGTAGAGACAGGAATTGTCTCTGACACAAATGATTGTCCACAAATTAGTATATTTAATGTGGAGGGTCCGTTATTTTTCGGTGCCGCTGATACGTTTGAAAAAACGATCATGAGCACGATAAATTATCGACCTAAAATCCTATTGTTGCGAATGAGTAAGGTGCCTTTAATGGATACAACCGGAGAAGCAACTTTATCAAGTATTGTTCGTCATTTTTCTAAAAATGGTATAGTTATGATATCGGGGTTAAATCCGCAGCCGGAAAATGTCTTGAAAAAGACTGGATTATATCAAATAATCGGCGAGGAACATTTTTTTGAACATACTGGTGAAGCCATCCAATATGCACTTGAGCATATTAACAAAAATAAGTGCCTAGGCTGTAAGCATTACGCATTTAGAGAATGCAAAAAGCTATCAGCTGCGGATACAGTAGAAGGAAGCAGAGCAAAACTTACTGCTACTTTCTAAAAATGCATAGGAGTGGACAATTTGAATCTTGAAATGCAACAATTTAAGGCGGAATTTTTCAAAGCATTAGCGCATCCCTTGAGAATCCGCATTTTAGAACTTCTTGCCGAAGGGGATAAGAATGTAAATGAAATTCAAACCCTTGTTGGCAGTGAAGGCTCGGCAGTTTCACAGCAGTTAACTATTCTAAGAGCGAAGAATATTGTGTCTGGAACGAAAGAGGGCAATAAAGTTATCTACACTTTGAAGGATCCGATGATCATCGAATTGTTAGCCGTTGCAAGGCACATATTTAACAATCATCTCGTGGATACGATCACAATACTAGACAAGTTTAAAGAAGACGAGGAAGAACCTGCAATACCGAAGAATTAATTTTCTTCGGTAATTTTTTTCTTATAATCTTTCGATTTGAATGGAATGGTCCCTATTGAAGAGATGTCGATTTGACTCGAAATTTCCGCAGAAAATAAGGGGGAAATGTAGAAGTATGTAGGTTTATCTTGCTCTGTCCTTTATTGACATTTAGACTATTAGAATGCTAAAATTTAATCAGCCGTTGCACGAGATTAGATTTATATTACAAGCTTGTTCAAAGTTTTAACCGATGTTTGGATGAGGAAATGAAGGTAAAGCTATCACGTTGTAATTTGGTGAATTTACACATGGCTTAAGTGTATAAGCCAATAGGAGGATTTTTTTTCATGAAAAACGGTAAAGTAAAATGGTTTAACTCAGAAAAAGGTTTTGGTTTCATCGAAGCTGAAGACGGTAACGACGTATTCGTTCATTATTCTGCAATCCAAACAGAAGGTTTCAAAACTTTAGAAGAAGGTCAAGAAGTATCTTTCGAAGTAGTTGAAGGAGCTCGTGGACCACAAGCTGCTAACGTAACTAAAAAATAATATTGTAATCTACTATAACAGCCCGGTACTTTAGTTCCGGGCTGTTTTTTGCATTTTTATAGATTCCCTTCAAATATCCTCTAGTATAAAATACCCATTGTTCCAGTAATCTGCTAGCATTTCCAAGCTCATATCTGAAAGTATTTTGTTATAATAGTAGTATTGGGAAAGATGCAGATTAAAAAATTGGGGTGAGCAGATGAAATTTATCCATACAGCTGATTGGCATTTAGGAAAATTAGTCCATGGGGTCTATATGACAGAGAATCAACGCGAAGTACTAGAGCAATTTGTGGCCATTGTTGATGAAGAAAAGCCCGATGCCGTTGTCATCGCAGGAGACTTATATGATCGCTCGGTACCACCAACCGATGCCGTGGAATTACTTGATGAAATGCTTTTTAAAATAAATGTTGAATTGAAAACACCGGTTGTCGCCATTGCAGGGAACCACGATAGTGCAGAGAGACTTTCCTTTGGCAGTTCATGGTATAAGCACAGCCAATTTTATCTTTCAGGAAAATTATCAACAAGCTTCACTCCTGTGCAAATAAACGGAGTAAACTTCTATCTTGTTCCTTATGCAGAGCCAGGGATGGTCCGTCAACTTCTCCAGGATGATTCGATCCATTCCCATCAAGACGCGATGAAAGCACTGATTGGAAAAATGGAGGAACACCTTAATCCAAACGAGCCAAATGTTTTGGTTGGACATGCCTTTGTTTTAGGTGGACAAACCTCGGATTCTGAACGAGTCCTATCCGTAGGCGGCTCAGGTTGTGTTGGAGCTGAATTGTTCGAACCGTTTTCCTACACCGCACTGGGTCACTTACACAGTCCTGAGGCAATTAACCATCACAAAGTGAAATATTCTGGTTCCCTCTTAAAATATTCCTTCTCTGAAGCAAAACAAAGAAAGTCGATCTCCATTATTGAAATGGATGAAAAAGGTAACTTTACACATCGTTATCGATCGCTTAAACCCAAACATGATATGCGTGAACTAGAAGGACATCTTGAAGAATTACTTGATCCTTATTTTTATGAAAAAGAAACCGTCCATGATTATTTGAAAATCACTCTCCTTGATGAAGGTGCTTTAATCGATCCGATTAATAAGTTACGTCAAGTGTATCCGAACGTGCTCCATCTTGAAAGAAAACTGGATATTACCGATTTAAAGAAGAAACAATCTTTCACGTCAATTCGAAGTGAAAAAAAGTCAGAACTTGATTTGTTTGAACAATTTTACTCAGAAATGACAACCTCGGAATTTTCGCTGGATAAAAAAGAGGCAATGACTGAGGTTATTGAAAAAGTGCTTAGGGAAGAGGGATTGAAATGAAACCTTTAAAACTGACGATGCAAGCTTTCGGCCCTTATGCAGGAAATGAAGAAATCGACTTTACCGCCCTGGGTAATCGTACGATGTTTGTCATTTCTGGTAAAACTGGTTCCGGGAAAACAACCATTTTTGATGCAATTAGTTATGCGATTTATGGAAAAGCGAGTGGAGAAGACCGAAATGGTCCCGAACTTCGCAGCCAGTTTGCCAAAGATGAGGTATTAACCGAAGTTTCACTTGATTTTTCCCTTCGTAACAAAGCGTACTCGATTACAAGGTCACCGCAGCAGTTGAAGAAGAAAGAAAAAGGTGATGGCTATACACAAATAGGTGCCAAAGCTGAGTTATATATGTGGACAGAAAATGGCGAGAAGAAGCTGCTGGCTTCTAAAATCAATGATGTTGAGGAAAAGATTAAGGAAATTATGCTTATTGATGCAAATCAATTCCGGCAAATATTAATGATTCCGCAGGGCGAATTCCGTAAACTCCTTACCTCAGATAGTAAGGATAAAGAAGTGATTCTGCAGCGCCTGTTCCATACCCAGTTATATAAAATGGTAGAAGATAAGTTAAAGGAAGAAGCAACGGAATTAAAAAGGACTGTTGAAGACCAGGTACAATCAAGAAATGAAGCAATTCGACGCATTCATTCGGTAACAAATGAAGAGCTTCGTGGGTATCTGGATGCGGATTCTGTAAATGACACGATCATTATGCCGCTTTTACAAGCAGAAATTGCCGGCATGGGTGTAGAGTTGGAACAACTGAACCACCAATTAAAAGGAAAGGTACAGGAACAGGACAAACTTAAGGGGCAGCTTTTTGAAGCAGAAGCGATCTTAAAACAACTGCAAATGAAAGAGGAATTAAAGGGGCAAAAGGACAGCCTAGTTTCTCAAGAAGAAGTATTTATTGAAAAAGAAAAGCAGGTTCAACTTGCACAAAAGGCTGCCCTTTTAGCAAAGCAGGAGGAACTGTGCCACCGTTTAAAACGCGAAGTTGATCAACTCGAGGGAAATTTGAAGTCGATTCAGATGGAAATGGAAAAATTGGATGGACTTTTAAAACAGCATGAGCAACAGCTGCTACGGGAGCTTGAACGTGAGGGTGAGCGCCAGACGGCCCTTGATGAGCTGAATCGATTAATAAATATGAAAGAGGATGTCTATTCGTTTGCCGCATTGCTTAAAGAAACGCAAAACAAGGATACTGAACTAAAAACTGCGAAAGAAAAGCATATGCAGTCCGAACAACTTCTTGAACAACTAGTAGGACAAATAGGATTCCTTAATCGGCAGAAGGAAGAAGTTGAAAAAGGAAAGCTGACTTATTTAGAAAATGAGGGAAGAATTGAAAAAATAAAGGCTGAACTTGACCGTTATGAAAAATATGAAACTCTGCTCGGAAAACATCAAGAGGCTGAACAAAATCTAAAGGCGATCACCGCCCGTTATGAAAATACGACGGCTAGATTTGCTGATGCCAGAGCAATGGTTGAAAATTTAGAGAGAAAATGGATGCACGGGCAGGCAGCAATATTAGCAGCAGGGCTTCAATTAGGTCAAGGCTGTCCTGTATGCGGTTCGGAGCATCATCCATCACCAGCAATCCAACACGATGACAGTATTCCTACTGAAGAGGAAATGAAGGCAGCTAAGGTTCAATCTGCCAAATGGGAAAAAGAAAAGTCAGCAGATGAAGCTGCTTTTTACCAAAGACAGTCAGCTGAGGCAGCACAAAGGGCAGCTGTAACTGAAATATTGCAAGAAATACGTACGTATCGGCCAGATTTTACAGAATCTGATTTACCTCATGCAAAAATTGAGGCTCTTACCGCAAGGAACCAGCTTGTTCAGATTCAAGGAAATCTTGCTGAACAGATTAAACAGCTTGATAAGGTTAGGTTGGAAATAGAAAAAAGAGAAACTGAAAAAATTAATGTACAAAACACCATCCATCAGGTTTCCGCTCAAATGAATGAGTTAACGGTACAATTCACCGAAAAGAAGACCAATCTTTCACGGATGATGAAAGTCATTCCCGAAAATCTTCGCTCGGAAGCGGAATACGAAAAGGCTGTCTCTGTCTCCCGGAACCGCCAAGAAATACTAATTAAACAGCTCGAAGAAGCACAGCAGCGCTTCCAGTCAGTGAAAGAAAAACTTTCCAATGAAACGGCAAGATTACTAGATGCAGAGAAACACTATGCAAGTAAACACAAAGAGCTCGAAACGGAAAGGGAAATCTTTATTAACAAACTTTCAGAGCAGGGCTTTGAAAAATACGGTATGTATGCTGCTTCCAAACGGACAGAAGGAGAGATTCGCAGCCTTGAAGCAGAAATCCGCAGCTACCGTGAAGAATTACGCTCGGTTTCTGACCGTTTGAAAGAACTTACTGAACTGTTAATCGACGTGAAAACACCTGATGTTGAGGGATTAAAGCTCGAGTTAGTAAAAATTACTAGCGAAATCGAGGCACTTAATCATCAAAGAACAAATTTATTTGTTAAAAAGAGGGACAACGAAGAAATTTACAGCCGGGTGGAAAGCTTGAATGAACAGATGAAGGTTCTCGAAGAACGGTACAAGTTAATTGGTCATCTTTATGAAATTGCTAAGGGTCAAAATAACTTCCGAATTACCTTTGAACGGTATGTGCTGGCGGCTTTTCTTGATGATATTTTACGAGAAGCCAACAGTCGCTTACGAAAAATGACCTCTGGCCGTTTTCAATTGCTGAGAAAAACCGATCGATCCAAAGGTAATACGCAAAGCGGTTTGGAATTGCTCGTGTTTGACCAGTATACGGGCCAGGAACGGCATGTCAAAACATTATCGGGTGGGGAAAGCTTTAAAGCTTCTTTATCTCTGGCACTAGGACTGGCAGATGTAGTTCAAAATTATGCCGGCGGGGTATCGCTAGAAACGATGTTCATCGATGAAGGCTTTGGTACGCTGGATCCTGAGTCCCTGGATCAGGCAATTGAAGCATTAATGGATATTCAGAGCAGCGGCCGCTTGGTTGGAATTATCTCGCACGTTCCAGAACTAAAAGAACGAATTGATGTCAGACTAGAGGTCATGGCAGACCAGACGGGCAGCAGAACGGAATTTATGTTTACTAATTAATGCATTGGTAGCCTTCCATGGCCAAGTTGAAAAGCAGTGTGATTTTAATGGCTTGAAATCACACTGCTTTTTGTGTTTTTCTATGAACTTTAAAAATATCCATAACTCATAAAGGCTTAAAATTAGGAAACCGTTCTTGAGCTTCAGCAAGTGTTGAAAGGCTAGTTAATTCTGCTAAGGAACCAATTTTATCCCAAACGGCCATGACTGCAGCCGATTGATGTGCTTTTTCAATTGCTTCCGTTGACACCCATTCAGCGATCTCGATAATCGTCCCATCCTCTGCTTGAAGAGTTAGTAAATCCCTGTTAGTAATTAAATTTTCCTCTCTTAATGTTGGGATATGTACTTTAAGAACTTCTTTCAATTCCTCTGCATTTCCTGGTTTTGGACGATATAGTGCCATAAAAACTAATGATGACATATTTTCACCTCCTTTAATAAAATTCTCATCGTAATTATGATAATTCTTTAGCGATTGCACGTCCAGCCTGTCTACCTGTAAACAAACATCCGCCGACGAATGTTCCTTCCAACGAGCGGTAGCCGTGAATTCCACCTCCGCCAAACCCTGAAACCTCTCCAGCTGCGTATAGTCCTGGAACAGGAATTCCTGATGCATCAAGGACTCTCCCTGATAAATCAGTCTGTAGTCCGCCCAGCGTTTTTCGACTGACAATATTTAAACGAACCGCGATTAATGGGCCCATCTTTGGATCGAGAATTCTATGTGGGGATGCGACTCTTATCAGTTTGTCACCAAGATAATTTCGGGCTCCACGCATAGCGGTAATTTGCAGATCCTTTGTAAATTTATTTTCTATCTCCCGGTCTCGAGCTAGAACCTGCCTTTCAATTTCGGTAAAATTTAGTAAGTTATCACCTGTAAGTTGATTCATTCCATCAACAAGTTCCGGAAGGGTATTCGCAATAACAAAATCCTCGCCCTTATCCATGAAGGCTTTTACCGGTGCAGTGGGCCCGGGAAGAATACGGGCTAATACTTTTTTTATACTTTTTCCTGTCAAATCAGGATTTTGTTCAGACCCTGATAAGGCAAACTCTTTTTCAATAATCTTCTGAGTTAAAATGAACCATGAGTAGTCGTAGCCGGACTTCATAATCGCTTCAAGGGTTCCCAAGGTATCAAATCCGGGAAAGTTTGGCGCAGGAAAACGCTTACCTTTTGCATCGAGCCAAAGCGAGGATGGACCAGGGAGGATACGGATACCATGCATCGGCCAAACGGGGTCCCAGTTCTTAATTCCTTCGGTATAGTGCCACATCCGGTCGCGATTGACGATACGTCCGCCGGCTTTCTCCGTTATTCCAAGCATTCTACCGTCCACATGTTCCGGTACTCCGGAAATCATATTTTTAGGCGCATCGCCGAGCCGCTCAGGCCAATTTTTCCTAATAAGCTCATGGTTTCCACCAATACCGCCGCTTGTCACCACTACTACGGATGAATGAAACTCAAAATCTCCAATCACCTCACGGGAACTGGCTTCACCCCGTGATGAGGAACTTGGTACAAGTACGTCTCCCCCGACACCTCTTACGGCACCATTTTCCTTTATTAATTCATTCACTCGATGGCGAGGGCGATAATCGACAAGACCTTTCTCCATTGCCTGTCTGACTCTAGCCTCAAATGGCTTAACGAGGCCGGGACCGGTTCCCCATACAATATGAAAGCGGGGCACTGAATTTCCATGACCTTCAGCAGTATATCCGCCACGCTCTGCCCACCCGACAACAGGGAAAAAACGAACGCCCATCCCTGATAGCCATTCACGTTTTTCACCTGCGGCGAAAACAACATAGGCTTCTGCCCACTTTTTCCCCCAATAATCCTCATCTTCTTCTCTATCAAACCCTGCTGCCCCTAACCAGTCCTGCCAGGCAAGTTCCCGTGAATCCTTGATGCCCATTCTTCTTTGTTCGGGTGAATCGATTAGAAATAGACCTCCAAATGACCACCAAGCCTGTCCACCGATAGATGCTTCGGGTTCTTGGTCTAATAGCAGCACTTTTGTTCCAGCTTCAGCCAGTTCAGCCGTAGCCACTAAACCAGCTAAACCTGCACCAACCACGATCACGTCAAATTTCAAATGAATCCCCCCGGGTTAATTAAAAGTACTTATCTATTGTGTTGTTTTATTTTCTGAAAAATCAATATAATTCAGTATAACATAACTTACATAGGATTTTGGAGGTAGAATCCATTGTCGAATTGAAAGATCAAAAGAAGAGGATGAGAAAATGATTCATCTGGCTCATCCTCTTCTTATCATTATTAATGACGTATCTGTCATTTTTTGGATTTTTCCTTTTCAATTTTTACTCCATAACTAATACTTTTAATGTGGGACATTGAAAGGCGCACAATTTCCCCATTATTGATTAAAAAAACAAAATCTTTATTTACCTCACAGAGTACTCCCTCTAACTTCTCAGGACCGCCACGATTAATTTGTATCCATTTTAATTTCAATGTGTCAAGAAGGTCTTGGAAATTAGCAGCTTTTTTAAACTTGAAATCTTTTGGAACTTTAATGTTGAATTCCATCTGCTCCTTCATATTATCTGTAAAACTTTTAATATGAGATGTATTGTAGTAAACGAGCCCATCTTCTTCCGTGAGAAGGACGATAAGATTGTCACTTGCATCCAGTAACATCCCAATTCTAGATTCTGGTCCACCTCGATTAATTCTGATTACTTTACCTATAAAACATTTCATGATGTCTTTATTCATAAAAAATTTTCCCCCTTAAAATAATTAATTATATTTATACTGCATCTATATGTATCACGGAATGATGTTGTCCTAATAAATTAGCCTGTTTATTAATAACTAAGGAGAAAATAGGTAATTAAAATGATCCCTTTTTAAACTTAAAAAAATGACGTGTGCAAATGCACACGTCAATATATTTTATTGTTTAACACCTATGGGATCTAACGTCACTATTAATCCATAAATTAGCCCAAAAACGTCTGAACGACCAGCCAAATATTTAATCCCATTATGATAATCGCAAATTGAGTGGAAGCAATGGTTGTGATTCGTTTATTCGTTAACACACCCATGAACTCTTTTTTTTGCGTAAAGTAGATTAAAGCAATTATCGGAAATGGTAACACAATGCTTAGAACGACTTGGCTGATAACAAGTGTTCGCGTCGGGTCAACCCCCATGGCAACAATGATGACTGTTGGGAGCATAGTTACTTGACGGCGGACCCAAATTGGAATGGTAAAGCCTACAAATCCCTGCATGATAACTTGGCCGGCCATTGTACCGACCACAGAACTTGATAGTCCTGAGGCGAGTAAGGAAATCAAAAATACACTAGCTGCAGCAGAGCCGAGAAGCGGTGTTAGCGTATGGTAGGCTGATTGGATGTCGGCAATCTGACTGTTTTGAATTTCTGGTTTTTGTTATTTTAGTGAGTTTTTTTCAAGGAAACTCCTGAGTTCCTTTAAATTTTTTGATTGAAAGATTAGAGTAGATGTCGCAAAATCTACTCTTGAACAATAGAGCTATAAAGGCTAGAGTAGAATGGAAGAACGATAAAGTAGGTGGCAAATATGGAAAAAAGGTATTTTACGATTGGTATGGCAGGGCATATAGATCATGGGAAAACGTCGTTAACGAAAGCGTTAACTAATGTAGATACAGATCGTTTAAAAGAAGAAAAGGAACGTCAAATTTCAATTGAACTCGGATTTGCGCCTTTATATGAAGATAATGAAATTCAAATTTCTGTAATAGATGTTCCAGGACATGAACGGTTTATCAGGCAGATGATAGCTGGTGTAGCTGGGATAGATCTAGTAGTACTTGTGGTTGCAGCAGACGAAGGTGTTATGCCGCAAACGAGGGAGCACTTGGATATCTTGAAATTTTTAGGAGTTAAAAATGGTTTGATCGCTATTTCAAAAATTGACCGGGTAGAAGAAGAATTTATCGAGCTAGTGAAAGATGATATTTTAGAGGAACTTTCTGGGACCGTCTTTGAGGCTGCACCGTTTGTTTTAGTAGACAGTCTTTCCAAAAAAGGGATCGAAGAAATTAAAGAATTAATCATCAAAATGTTAAAAGAACAAGAAATGCGAGATGCAAAAGGGGCCTTCCGTCTGCCGATTGATCAAGTATTCACGGTTAAGGGTCAGGGGACTGTTGTTCGAGGTACTGTTTATGAAGGAACGGTCGAAGAGGGACAAACACTTAAGATTATGCCAAGAGGTATTGAGGTAAGAGCGCGGCAGATTCAAGTACATCATAATCCGGCCGAGAAGGCCTATGCTGGACAACGGACGGCGATTAACCTTTCAAGTGTTTCAAAGGAAGAGGTAGAACGGGGAGATGTGCTTGTATCGTCTGAACATTTCCTAGTTACGAAGACTTTGGATGTTGCTCTTCGTGTGGTTGAGGACCTAGAGCATATGGTTAAACAGCGGATGCCAATTAAGCTTCATCTTGGAACAGCTGAGGTAATGGGGCGGATTGTCTTTTTTGACCGCAATGAAATCAAGGAAGAAAATGGTGAAATCCTTTGCCAACTGAGGCTTGAGGATGAAATTCTTACAAAACGAGGTGACCGCTTTATTCTACGCAGGCCAAGCCCGCAAGAGACGATTGGCGGCGGTTGGGTGATTGACCCACGCGGAGATAGATACCGGTTCGGCAATCAAACTATCGATGATCTTGAAAAGAAAAAAGTCGGCACACCGAAGGAGCGAATTACTGCTGCTTTAATGGAAGCGAAAAGTTTGCCCCTACATGAGTTGATCAAACGAACTTCCCTAGATGAAGCTACCTTAATTGAGCACTTATCGGAAGCAGAATTTATTTTATATGATGGAAAAGAATATACACTCCAGCAGTTGATTGATTCGATAGAGGAAGATATCTTTGATAGATTGCAGGATTATCATCAACTTCACTCGATGAAGATTGGCATCAATAAAGCAGAGCTTTTGCAAACGATGCAAAAAAGATTTCCTAAATCACTGCTAGATTATGTGGTGGAAAATGGTATGACAAATCATATTTTTAACAGAAAAGGACAGTTTGTTTCGTTGGCAAGTTTTGTACCACATGTACCAAAAAACTGGGCGAAGCGGACTGAAAATCTAATTAATGGATTACAGAGGGATGGATTAAAGGTTCGTAACCTAAAGGAATATTTTTCTGATGCCGGTATTCCTGACAATCTTGAAGCTGATTTACGACGCTTTCTTGAAGAGGAAGAACTACTTATCCAGTTGGATGTACAGTTTGCTTATCATGGGGAAGTATTTAAACAAGCCGTGGATAAACTGCGCAGCCATACAGGTTCTGAATTTGAGGTCGGGGATGCCAAAGATGTTCTTGAACTGTCACGAAAATACATGATTCCGTTTTTAGAAAAACTAGATGCATTAGGAATTACAAAGCGTACGGAAAATAAGCGAGTTTGGAAAAAATAGCCAAAGAGCCTCAATCCTTGGATGGGAAAGAGGCTTTTTTCTTTTTAAGATAGAAACTCTGCAGGGTTTAGGCCGAGTTCACGACAAATATCGCTAACCATTTGTTTTTCATTGTTGTCAAAATTTCCATCTGCAAAGCCGATGGCGATGCAATAACGAGCGACAAGACGAGCAATTTCTGGCTTGGTTTTGATTTTTCCAAGGGCACGAAATGCCTCGGCACGACCAAGCATCCGATCATTTTCTATTCTAGAAACAAACATATTGAATTTTTGGAGGACCTTATTTGTATCAAACACTCGTAATTCTTCACTTTGATGGACGAACTCAGTCATTTTCTGGCGTTCAGAAGCATCCAAGTATCCGTCTGCCATCGCCACTAAAGCACAGGCTGCGACCATTGCTTCGAGTACATCCTGGCTTTTATATCGATTAAAAAGTTCTTGTGCTTTTTTCTTTTGATTATTTGCCCACTCCGCGTAATCTGTTTGCGAAGGGGACCAGTTGTTGCCACAGCTATTACATGAGAACTTTAGTTGATTTTTTCCAATAAAACCACCTAGTAAACCAACAGGACCAAGGATTAACCCGCCTATTGCTGCTTTACCAAGACCGAACCCTTTCTTTCCTGTCCGAACATTTGAGGAATGGCAGCGTGGACAAATGATATCATCTCCACCATACGATTGGTGAGCATTTGTTGAAGCAGGATAGGACTGTGTCGGATATCCGTAGGCAGACTGCTGCTGATAAGATGATTCTGGCTGAAGATGAATGGGCTGCTGCTGATACGAATTTGAGCTTGATTGGTTTTGATGATATGAATTACTTTGTTGATAAGAATTAGGATTTGTTTGGCTTGGTTGATATGGATTACTCTGTTGATACGAATTAGTGCTTGATGGGTAACTTGTTGGCTGAGAAGGCGGCGTTGTTTGCACACTTGCAGGTGGGTCGTCAACGGTAATACCAAAGTTACCACATAAAGCAGCTAATCCCCCTTGAAAGCCACTGGCAATTGCATTAAACTTCCATTCACCGTTATGACGGTAGAGCTCCGCTGCCACAATTGCTGTTTCAACCGTGAAATCCCGTCCAAGGTTAAATCTCAATAATTCTTCATTTGTTTGCTCATTAAATATACGCACATAAGAATCAGAAATTTGTCCGAAATTTTGCCGTTTCGCTTGCGCATCATGGATCGTAATTGTAAAAGCAATCCGATGAATTTGGGAAGGAACCTTGTTTAAATCAATCCTGATCTGCTCATCATCCCGGGCTCCTGCACCAGTTCGATTGTCACCGCTATAGATAATGGAACCATTTCCACCTGACGGATTATTATAAAATACAAAATCCTGGTCACTGTTCACTTTCCCAGTTTGGCCTAATAAAAATGCAGAAGCATCTAAATCAAAATTGGACCCTTGCTGACTAATGTTCCAACCCAAGCCGACAACGACGTTTTGCAGTCCAGGGTGAGATTTTGTTAAATCTACTTTTTGCCCCTTGCTAAGTGTAACACCCACTTTTTTCACTCCTCTTGATTATTTTCATATGTACATTATAAATGTATTTTAAAAAAAGGGAAAAATTTCATGACAGATAAGTATCTTCATTGTTTATACCACACTTTATGTACGTGACAATAGTGAAAAAGTTTCAAAAATATATAAAGCTATAAAAAAGCACGCTGATCCATTTGATCAGCATGCATTAATTAGTTTATATGATTTGCACTATCATTATTTTTTCTAAATGGCCACCAATTGGCCTCGCCGAATGTTTTTACCATAACAGGTACAAACAGTGGGAGCACAACAAGTGAGTATAAGGCTAGTTCTTGAATAATCCGATTTTGAAATGGAATCCAAATCGTTATGCATACTTAATACCCAAAAAAGCTTGACTCTATTTGTTCAATTTATTGTTTTCCTCAAAACTTACTATCTTTTAAGGAAAAGTTAAGAAATAAACATAATAATGGGTGTAGATTAGATTATTTGGCTTCCTGGGGGGAATTCAGGACGGAAAAGGAGCAAGTTTTGATGAAAAAATGGATAATTATTGTAGGTTGTGTACTCGTTGTTGGTTTCGTTGGTTATCGATGGGATTCATTAAAGTTAGGTACACAAACGGTGTCAGCGCAAGTCAGAACAGCAGTTGTTCAAAAAGGCACGTTAAACGTCAACATTAATGGTTCGGGGACAGTTCAAGCGGTAACGAGTGAAGATATTAAAACAACGTTTAATAATAATGAAGTTGATGAAGTACTCGCAGCTGTGGGGGAGAATGTAACCGAAGGAGATGAGTTAATTACTTTTTCAGATGGAAGTGACCCTATAACAGCGCCCGCCACTGGGGTTATTACGACAATCGCAGTTTCCGCAGGAGAGCCAGTAACAAATGGACAAGTTGTTGCCCATGTCACAAACTATAAGCAATTACAAACCGTGGTTCAAATTGATGAGCTTGATATATCCAAAATTAAAAAGAACCAGCCAGTTGACCTAACCATTAATGCGTTTCCTGATCAAGTATTTACTGGTAAAGTATCTGCAATTTCTGAAGACGGAGCATCATCAAACGGAGTCTCTACTTTTGATGTTACCATTTCTATTGATAAACCAGATCAACTTAAAGTCGGGATGAGTGCGGAAGCAAGAATCTTAACAGAAAGTAAAGTTAATGCCCTTTATGTTCCACTTGATGCTGTATACACATCAAACAATAAGAAATATGTCATAGTCAATTCGAAGAGCATAGATAGTAGCACCTCTGGAACGGAGAAAAATACAGTTCAAACGGGCATCGCAAATGAAGATTATGTGGAAATAACAAAAGGAGTATTGGAAGGAGAAATAGTAAAATTACCTCAATTAGCAAAAGCGAGCTCGTCAAATAATTCAAGTAGTAATTCCCAAAGCAGAGTTTTTGGTGGAATCGGTAACGTGGGCGGAATGAACCGGAACTTTGGAGGTCAAGGACAATTTGGCGGTAGGGGTGGAAACTAAGCAGGAGATAATTTTAGCTTCCCACACACCTCTTTGAAAGGTAAACAGCGGACATGTCCTATGTTACGATTGCTTTATTTGCTATATAATTCTTTTTAGATACAAACTTAGGAGAGATCGAAAATGCGCTTATTAGTTGTGGAGGATAATCTTCCTTTATTGGAATCGATTGTTCAGCTTTTATCAGATGAGTTTGAAGTGGATCAAGCATCCAATGGTGAGGATGCCTTATTTTTAGCGATGCAAAACATCCATGATGTGATTGTACTAGATGTCATGATTCCTGAGATTGATGGGTTCGAAGTTTTACGAACGATTCGAAAGGAAGGATTAAAGATTCCTGTCCTATTCCTTACTGCAAGGGATTCCCTCGAAGATCGTGTCAAAGGCTTAGATAGCGGTGGAGATGATTATTTAGTTAAACCATTTCAAGCAGCAGAATTGAAAGCCAGAATCCGTGCCTTATTAAGAAGAAGCGGCAGCTTAACAACCAATCAAACCATTCAATTTCGCGGCATTGAATTGTTAGGGAAGGAAAGAGATATTGTCGTCGATGGTGAGCAGTTGAAACTCACGGCAAAGCAATATGAGTTATTAGAATATCTGATTCAAAATAAAGGCGCAATCCTAACGAAAGAGCAAATCTATGACCGTGTATGGGGCTTTGATTCGGATACAACAATCGCTATAGTTGAGGTATTCATGCACCACCTCCGTAAAAAATTAGAACCATCAGGCTATCATACCGATATTAAAACTATTCGTGGCGTAGGCTACATGTTGAACGAAGAATAGGGGCATCTCATGTTTCGGCAAACACTTATTAAGCTGACATTTTTAAATTCATTAGTCTTTATTGTACTTATCAGCGCACTCGGAAGCGTTATTTATTTTTACACAGAGAATAAATTATATAGGGATGTAAACCAATCGCTCCATGATTCGATTGAACATTTTCAAAAGCAGCCGGAGGGACCAGGTGAAATTCATGAGGACGATGGGGGGCCTATTCCTAAATTTATCAGGAGAGATCCCCGGATTTTGACCCTAATCTGGGATGAAAATAATCAGCTCTTGTTAGAACAAAACCGTGATTCTGAAATTTTTCAAGATAATGAGAAGCTGATTCGCCCAAAAACATTAAATACCTTAAAGGATGTTGATGTAGAAGATTTTTCGTTTAGGTATATTGCCTTCGAAGTGGACCATCCTCAATTAGGAAAAATCACTGTTCAATTCATCCGTAATGTAAACTCTGAACAAAAATTACTCGAAAGACTATTGTTGATAATGCTGATTGGTATGGGAGTTGGAATCATTTGTGCAGTTGCTTCTGGTTATTTTTTAGCAGGAAAGGCACTTGTCCCCATTAAAAATGCTTGGCAAAAGCAGACAGAATTTGTTTCCGATGCTTCGCATGAGTTAAGAACCCCATTAGCCGTCATCCAAGCAAAAACGGATTTACTATTTCGGTCTCCCGCTGCAACGATACAGGATAAAATTCTTGATGTATCAACGATTTCAAATGAATCCAGGCGACTTTCCAAATTAGTCACCAACTTATTGACACTGGCGAGATCGGACTCTGACCAAATTGAAGTGAAAAAGGAAACGTTCCATCTAAATGAACTTTTAAAAGAAATCCATCAACAATACGAAGAAATTGTAATGTATCAAGAAAAATCACTGCGGATAGAAGCAGCTGAACCTGTTACCTTTTTTGGTGATAAAGCCAGAATTCATCAACTTATCGTCATACTATTGGACAATGCGATGAAATATACTATGGAAGGAGGAGAGATCCTGCTATCGTGCGGACATACTCATTCGTCTATTTTCCTTAAAGTAAAAGATAACGGAATTGGTATTCCTGAAATGGATATCCCTAAAATCTTTGACCGATTCTATCAAAGCGATAAAGCTAGAACGGCTGCCGAGGGAACAGGATTGGGCCTGTCGATTGCCAAGTGGATTATTGAGAAGCATCATGGAAAAACAAAGGTACAAAGCACCCTTGGTAAAGGGACAACAATTGAAATTACTTTTCCAAAAACCCAAAAAAATTGAATATGTTTTTTCTAAACAAAAAGAACGAATGAAGTTGTCGTGTGCTTTTGGCATTCTTATTCAACAATAATTGTCCCTTTAAACATTTGCATCCCGCAGCTAAAGGTATATTCTCCGGACTTATCCGGAGTAAAGGTTAGTTTTGTTGTTCCAGTTTTTAGGTTGACATTGTTAATATTAAAATCAGGAATCATAAAGGTGGATATACAATTACTACGATCCAATGGATTTTTAATTTCTAGTTCTACTGGTACACCCTTTTTAACTCGAATAACATTAGGTGTGTACCCCTGTGTGGTTACTTCCATCTTTACAATTGGCTTGCTTTCCTTTGTCACATCAACTTCAGTTTTGGGAACCTCTTGACTAGTAGCAGCTTGTTGAGTGGCGGTTTGCGTTGTTTTACTTTGACCTGGAATTTCGACCATATCACTGCTATACATAAATAAAAATAATGATACTATCACAACGCCTCCTGCGATGATCGCAAATGGTGAGAGCTCTTGTGTATCAAGGGATAATTTATTATTCGATTCCACGAAAATATACATGATCACGAATCCGATAATTAAAATATAAAAACCTAACAAGATTCCAAGTAAAATAGTAGGATTAATAAATTGAAGGAAGACACCGAGAATAGCTCCAATGATTCCGCCCATTAAACCAGAAATTGATCCCATAAGGATGGCTAATATCCCAACGGGGTGTCCAGCTAAGAAACCTACGACGAAACCAATAATCATACTAACTCCGACTACTAGAAAAATCTCACCGGAAATGATGCCAATGATACTGCCGGTCAGTAACCCTGTGATTACCGCGATGACCATACTAATCATAATCCCAGATGTATTGGCTAGCTTATTTTTATGACGGTAAACAGAATAAATGGAATACCCGGTACCAATGGCAACTACAATTGCCGAAATAATCGCAAAAATATTCATTTTATGTCTCCTCAGATGTGTATGTTTTATTCATTAAATAATTTACAACATATGAGTATTATAAATGGAAATAACCCATTCAAATTTGTATTTTTAGTGATTAATATGAACGTTTTATGAATATTAATGAGGTTAAATTAGGATATGGAATAGTAGGAGATCGATTTTATTCTTTATTTTCTTTATCAAGGGTATTTTTAAAAATTCTTTTCATGGCCTCATTCTGCATCTTAATATATTCAAGTAGAAATTCTTTTTCTTCTTCCTCTTGTTGGAGATCATCCTTTTCTTTATCCAAGTAAGCCACCCCATTTTTTCTAATTACTAGCATTTTAACTGATTTATTTAGACGTTTAAAGTAAATTTGAAGGAAAATTGCTGGCTTCAGCAATATATTCCATAAATAAATTGACTTTTTTTATAATGAAATATATAATTTTCAAAAATACTATTGAAACTGTGACGGGGATTAGTAAAGTGAAAAGGTCTTACCAAGAGAGGAAACCAATGGTGCGAGGTTTCTTAAGACGGTCATTTGAACCTGCCTCTGAGTTCTGTATCGGATCCATATGAAGATACATGCGGATAATGTCCGTTATCATGGAAAGTGTATAAAGCTTTTTGCTTTATGAATTTAGGGTGGTACCGCCAGGCCTTGGTCCCTTTTTGAGGATCAAGGCCTTTTTGTGTAGAAAAGCGGAAGCGACCGTTACTTATTTAAAAAAATTTAATGAGGTGTCAAACATGGCAAAAGAATTTGTAAAAGATGTAACTGCAATGGACGATGATTTCGCCCAGTGGTATACCGATGTGGTAACAAAAGCTGACTTAATTGATTATTCAAGTGTTCGTGGCTCGATGATTATTCGACCATATGGTTATGCTTTATGGGATAATATAAAAAATGAATTGGATCGCCGTATAAAAGAAACGGGGCATGAAAATGTTTATATGCCTTTGTTTATTCCTGAAAGCTTGCTGCAAAAAGAAAAAGATCATGTTGAAGGTTTTGCACCAGAAGTGGCGTGGGTCACTCATGGCGGGTCTGAACCATTAGCAGAACGATTAGTTGTCCGTCCTACATCAGAAGTTCTTTTTTGCGAGCATTATAGTAACATCATCCATTCTTACAGAGATCTGCCAAAGCTTTATAACCAATGGGCAAACGTGGTCCGTTGGGAAAAAACAACCCGTCCATTCTTACGGACATTAGAGTTTTTATGGCAGGAAGGTCATACCGCGCATGCAACTGACGAAGAGGCTATGGAAGAAACCATTAAAATGCTAAATGTTTATGCCGCAGTTTGTGAAGAAATCCTTGCGATTCCAGTTGTAAAAGGACAAAAAACGGAAAAAGAAAAGTTTGCAGGTGCGAAGGCTACTTTTACGATAGAAAGCTTAATGCATGATGGAAAAGCATTACAGTCTGGTACATCCCACCACTTCGGCACAGGATTTGCCGAGGCATTTAACATTCAATATACTGACAAAGAAGGAAAGCTCCAATATGTGCATCAAACCTCTTGGGGCTTCACCACAAGGATTATCGGTGCCTTAATCATGGTGCATGGCGATGACCGCGGCCTTGTGATTCCGCCAAAAGCTGCACCAACTCAAGTGATGATTGTGCCGATTGCTCAGCATAAAGAAGGCGTTCTTGATTTTGCCTATGAGTTAAAAGAGTCTTTATCAAGTGTTGTACGTGTAGGGATTGATGCTAGTGATAAAAAGCCAGGCTGGAAGTTCAATGAGTATGAAATGAAAGGTATTCCAGTCCGTCTTGAGGTGGGACCTAAAGATATCGAAAACAAGCAAGTGGTCCTAGTAAGACGCGATACTTTAGAGAAAGTGTTTGTTCCACTGGACCAATTAGAAACGAAGCTTGTTGAGTTATTAGATGAAATTCAAACAAATTTATATAATAAAGCACTTACTCATCGTGAAGAAAGAACCACTGTTGCTGTAACACTTGATGAGTTAAAGCAATCACTCGAAGCAAAACCAGGTTTTATCAAGGCCATGTGGTGCGGCGAATTAGCTTGTGAGGAAAAAATTAAAGAAGATACAGGGGCAACATCTAGATGTTTGCCATTCGAGCAAGAAAAAGTATCTGACAAATGTGTATGCTGTGGAAAAGAAGCCAATAAAATGGTTTATTGGGCAAAAGCATACTAAAAATAGCAAACTTTCGGGCTCTTCCTGGTTGGGAAGGGTCTTTTTTATTTTATATTGTGCTGCAACAGTGACCGAAATTAAGTTTATGAGCGAATTTTTCGATTGAATGGGCGGATTTCTTGGTTTTATGAGCGAATTTATTAGTTGAATGGGCGATTTTCTCAGTACAATGAGCGAATTAAACTTTCGATGTATCAGCAGATTTTTCAATCAGCGGATTTATTGATTCAATCAGCGAATTTCTCAATTCAATCAGCGAATTTAATGATTTAATCAGGGAATATTCCCATTCAATCAGCGAATCGGCTCCTCCATATTTTTTTCTGAAAAAAGGAATGAACAATGATCGTAGCGAATTGTTTATATTCAGAAGGAGGATAAGATTATGAAACCAATACTACTAGACTTTCCAAATCAATTTTATACAGAAAGATTATTCATTCGCATGCCACTACCCGGAGATGGTAAAGCTGTTTACCATGCAATGCAGGCATCATTAAACGAACTAAAAGATTGGATGCCTTGGGCCCACCGGGAGCAAACCGAGGAAGATGTAGAAGTAAACATGCGTGAGGCACATGCTAAGTTTTTAACTCGCGAGGATTTGAGGTTACATATCTTTAATAGGGAAACAGGAGAATTCATCGGTTCTTCTGGATTGCACAGGATCAACTGGAATATCCCGAAGGTTGAAATAGGTTACTGGATCGATACACGCTATAGTGGGCAGGGGTATATAACGGAAGCGGCAGGGGCGATTACGAAATTTGCCTTTAATGAACTCAAAGCAAAACGGGTTGAAATTCGTTGTGACTCAAAAAATATCAAAAGTCGGGCCATTCCTGAACGCTTAGGGTTTACCTTAGAAGGCATTTTAAGAAATGATGAAATGTCTGCGGACAGAAAAGATCTACGTGATACATGTATTTATGCAAAAATAAATAATAGGTAATACAGCAAAAGAGTACTGATTTTACAGTGCTCTTTTGCATGAACTTATTGAAAAACTCTAGCTACGGGGATTTAATCAAGGAAATATCTTTTTAGATAATAAGCTTTTTCGAAAAATTAATATTTTCATATGTATTAGATCCCCCAGTCCTTTCCTTTTCATTATTCACACACCCACGAAAGTCCAAGCGTTCCTACCCCAGTATGTACTCCTGCCACAGTAATCAGCATCATTAATTCAGTTTGGATATCAGGGAAGGTTTCGTTGACTAATTGTTCAAGCCCGGCAGCTCTCTCGATATCATTAGCATGAACGATAGCAACTTTTCTAACATTCGATGTTTCCAAGTCTGATTGTAAATTATTAATCAACCAGGAAAACGCTCTTTTTTCGGTGCGAACCTTATCTTTAATCTTAGCGCCACCGTCTTCAATCGCTAAAATCGGCTTTATATTAAATAATGAAGCTAGTATTGCTTGGCCGCCGGATACTCTGCCGCTTTTTTTGAGTTGGTCCAGATTTGAGGGGACTAAATATAAGCGTGTATTGTCGCGTAGTGCATTTAATTCTGCGACAACCTCACCGCTCTCTCGTCCTTTTTCCACAAGTTCGATCCCTTTTTTTATTAAAAAAGAAAGAGGGTAGGAACCTGTCATGGAATCAATCGGAAACAGTTTAAAATCAGCCATTTCTGCTGCCATTACAGAGGTTTGAAACGTCCCTGATAAGAGACTGGAAGCATGAATGGCTATTCCGTAGTCATAGTCTTCCTTTAACCTTGTATAAAGTTCCACAAAATCACCCAGGGCAGGCTGGGAGGTTTGAAATTTCGAATCCTCATGTTTCATTCGCTCATAAAACTCTTTTTGTGTAATATCTATTGTTTCCTTGTAGGATTCTTGGTTAATTACAATGTTAAGTGGAACTACATGTATATTATTTAGCTCGATAGACTCTTTGCTTAGCGAAGCTGTTGTGTCAGTAATCCATGCAATTTTTGCTGCATTCATCTTAATCCTCTTCCTCCAGTGAAATCTCTTATTTCTATATCATATAATCTAAATATTGCTCATTACACATATTAGTTTTATTCCCTTTGTTTTTGATAACTAGATTCAACATTACAAGAAGGAATATTAACCAACAAGTTATATTTGTCATGTTAAAATATGAAAACTTTGTGAAGTTTTTAGGCGAGAAACACTAAAAAGTACCTAGTTCGAATTATTCAAAAATAGTAGTCTGTGATTTAAATCACTTATTTCGTGCGTTAAATATCATATAATCACTATGGAAACAGTGAAATATATAGGGAGTGTTAAAATGTTAAATCAAAAAACGATTGAAATAATCAAATCAACTGTACCTGTTTTAGAAAAACATGGGGAAAAAATTACAACTCGATTTTACCAATTGATGTTTGGCAACCATCCTGAATTATTAAATATATTTAATCATGCTAATCAAAAACAAGGCAGACAGCAAAAAGCATTGGCTGGAACGGTATATGCCGCAGCCATGTATATCGATAATCTGGAAGCTATTCTTCCAGTAGTGAAGCAAATTGCACAAAAACATAGAAGCCTTGGCATCTTGCCTGAACATTACCCGATTGTCGGCAAACATCTACTGCTAGCGATTAAGGATGTATTAGGTGATGCAGCAACAGACGAGATTATTGACGCATGGGCCCAAGCGTATAATGTAATTGCAGATGTTTTTATCAGTGTAGAAGCAGAATTATATGATGAAACTGAAAATCAACATGGTGGTTGGAAGGGATTTCGCAACTTTATTGTTGACCGTAAAGTAGTTGAGAGTGAAGTGATCACCTCGTTTTACTTAAAACCAGAAGACAACAAAGGAATTGCCGATTTTACCCCTGGCCAGTATATTAGTATCAAGCTAGAAATAGCAGGTGAAAAGTTCACACATATTCGTCAATACAGCTTATCAGATGCTCCAGGTAAAGACTATTACCGAATCGGTGTAAAACGCGAAGCGGGAACTGCAAACCCAGACGGCATGGTATCTAATTACTTACACAATGGAGTGAGCCAAGGAGATATTTTAAAAGTAAGTGCTCCTGCAGGGGATTTTGTTCTTGATACTGATAAGAATACTCCAGTTGTGTTACTTAGTGGGGGTGTTGGTTTAACACCAATGATGAGTATGTTAAAAACAATCGTTGAGTTCCAGCCAGAACGTAAGGTAACATTTGTCCATGCGGCAGCAAATGGGAATGTACATGCTCTAAGGGACGAAGTAGAAGAGGTATCTATGCTTGAAAACGTACATTCCTTTTTCTTTTACGATTCACCGACAGAAGAGGATCGCAAGAATAATCGCTTTGATGTTGAAGGCTATGTAACCCGTGATTGGCTGAAAGAAAAGATCACTACCAAGGACGCTGATTTTTATTTCTGTGGACCCGTTCCATTTATGAAAGCTATTAACCGTTCATTAAAAGAATTAGGGGTAAATCAAGAAAAAATTCACTTTGAATTTTTTGGTCCTATGGGGAATTTAGAAGAATAACAGAGAAAAAAGCCGATTTCTATAGAAGTCGGCTTTTTTTTGTAGTGACTTACGAACAGCCTTTCTTAAAAATATAAATTTGAATCTATAAGTCGATAACTATATTAGAGAAGTTTGGATAAAATACCAATAAGAATTAATGCCATATCAATGCCAAATATCCCTTTTAGGAAAGGAGCAAACATTATTGCATTTTTTAACGACGATCATAAACGAGTACGGGTATCTTGTTCTTTTTCTTTCCATTACACTAGGTATATTTGCACTTCCGATTCCGATGGAAGCAATGTTGGCATATGCAGGATTTTTATCTTTTCTTGGAAAGCTTAATTGGTTGGGAAGCATTCTCGCTTCTGCAGCTGGATGTACGCTAGGAATGTTGCTTTCCTATTGGGTAGGCTGTAAGCTTGGGATTCATTTTTTTGAAAAGCATGGGAAGCGGCTGCATTTAGAGCCAGATCGTTTGAATTCAATTTCAAACTGGTTAAGAAAATATGGCAATAAAATATTAATCATTGCCTTGTTTATTCCAGTATTTAGGCATTTTATCGGTTATTTTTCAGGAATCACACGTTTACCAATTAGGGTTTATACCTTGTATACAGGGCTTGGGTCAGCGATTTGGGTTTCTAGTTTTATCTCTTTAGGAAAAATACTTGGTCCTCAATGGGAAGTTTTTTTTGAGCTCATCAGGAAATATTTAATTTTAACTAGCGTAGTTATTGTCATTTTAATTGTAATTATTTATGGGATTAGGAAATTAAGGAATGTAGTTATAGAAACAGGAACCAAATAGGAGAACCAATTTAGATCAAAGGAGTCCTCTCAACGGTTCCTTTGATTTTTATTTAGAGAAAATAGTTGTAGAAGTTAACAATTTTCGAACTTTATGTATTTTATACGATATATGGTCCTTGAAAGTTTGATTCATATCTCAACTATGATTAAATTAAATAGAGAAATGGCCAGAAAGGATGATATTTAATGAATAAAAATGTCATACGTTCGATCACGGGCATAGCTGTATTATTTTGCCTCCTCTGGCTGATCGGGCTTGGCTGGGCGGTAGGGGAATTTTATGCTGGAAAACCAGAAAGGGTTCCAGAAGCAAAAATCGTTTCCAAGGTGGAAAATAAAAAAGGGTTAACCATCGTGGCGTTAGGTGATTCGTTAACTCGAGGAACAGGCGATGAAACCGGAAAAGGATATGTGGGTGTCTTGATTGATGAAATCAAGGGAAAAACAAAGCGTCCGGTACAGCTTACCAACCTTGGAATCAATGGACAGAGATCTGGATCTCTAAGGAAGCAAGTACAGGAAACAGAAGTAGGGCGCCAAATTCAAAAAGCTGATATTGTCCTAGTGACGATTGGCGGAAACGACTTGTTCCGCAGGGGGCAAGGCTTAAGCGATTTTAAAACTGAAGATATTGCAGCGATTGAGAAAAAATACCTGGATAATTTGAAGTTTGTTTTTGCGCAAATACGTAAAAACAATCCAAATACCAATGTGTTTTTCATTGGTTTGTATAATCCGTTTATTGAATTAGAGCAGGGAAAAGAGATGTCGAAAGTGGTCCGCCACTGGAATTACGATAGTGCAGAAGTCAGTGCCTCTTTTCCAAAAATCGTGTTTGTACCAACCTTCGACTTGTTTGAGTTAAAGGTGAATGACTACTTATATTCCGACAAGTTTCATCCAAACTCAAAAGGGTATCGTTTAATTGCCGAACGGGTAGCCTCATTGCTTACCTGGTAAGGAGAGGAATTCGATGGAGAAAAAAATTACACTATCTGTAAAAAATCTTAAAAAAGTAATTGGAAAAAAGGAAATTATCAAGGGATTGACTTTCGATTTACTGGAAGGAGAGGTATTTGGCTTCCTAGGCCCAAATGGAGCAGGGAAAACAACGACGATCCGCATGCTTGTTGGATTAATCAAACCCACATCCGGCAGCATTCACATTTGTGGCGCGAATATAGAAGAGAATTTTCAAGGAGCAATGACCAATCTTGGTTGTATTGTCGAGAATCCAGAATTATATCCCTATCTTTCCGGGTATAATAACCTCCTTCATTTTTCCAGAATGCTCGAAGGAATCGGAGAACAACGAATTAAAGAGGTTACTAAACTTGTTGGTTTAACAGAAAGAATTCATGATAAGGTAAAAACCTATTCCTTAGGGATGAGACAACGTCTTGGGATTGCTCAAGCCTTATTAGGGAGACCAAAAGTGCTGATTCTTGATGAGCCAACTAATGGGTTGGATCCGGCAGGAATCCGTGAAATGAGACAATTTATAAGGTTTCTTGCAGAGGATGAAGGCTTAAGCGTCTTAGTTTCCAGTCATTTGCTAAGCGAAATTCAACTTTTGTGTGACCGTGTCGCGATTATTTCAAAAGGGACGATTATACGAACGGATACTGTCCATCAACTGCTGGCAAATCGCGAGAGAGTCGTTTGGCAGGTTCATCCGCTTGAAAAGGGTAAGGAAGTATTAAGTTCGTTAACCAAAATTGATGTAACAGAAGATGGTACCATACTTACAGAATTTAATGAACATAAGATACCACTATGGAATAAGCAGTTGGTTGAAGCAGGAATTGCTGTGACTGAAATGAATCGAAAAATGCCAGTCCTGGAAGATTTATTCCTCGAACTTACGGGGGGTGATACGATTGAATAAATTGATTCAAAATGAAATGATGAAACTGATTGCCAAGAAGCGGCTTATTGTTATTGCTATCATTATTGGCGTTCTTGTCATGTTATTTACATATGCACAATATAAACAAGTTCAAACACAACGAGAAAAATTGGGAACTAGTGATTGGCGAACAATTTTACAACAGCAAATTGTTGATACGACCAATCGTTTAAGCAGCAGTCGGATTACCGATGAATGGAAGAAACAACTGCAAATCTCCCTGCAGCAGCAACAATATTATCTGGATCATGATATTAATCCTTCTGAGCCTGGTGCACCAACGTTTATGAGGATTTTCTTAGAAAACTCCATTGATCTCTTTATTCCATTAATGGTCATGGTCATTGCCAGTGATTTGGTTTCATCCGAGCACAGTTTAGGATCAATTAAACTGCTATTGACGAGGCCGGTCAAACGATGGAAGGTACTCTTAAGTAAATATTTGACGCTTTGCTTAGCCATTTCTTTAATTATTGCGATCGCAGGAATCCTTTCTTATTTGATTTCTGGTTTGGTGTTTGGGTACAAAGGCTGGGGAGCACCCATTTTAACAGGCTTTAATGTGACCGAAACAGGCTTAAATACTTCAGAAGTAAAACTTATGGAGCAATGGAAATTTTTGTTAATGGACTTTGGACTGGTATGGTTTGTCTCAATTGTCGTCGGTACATTATCCTTTATGCTGTCGGTTTTGATTCGTAGTACGGCTGCCGGCATGGGTGTCATGCTTGCCTCCTTAATCTCAGGAGCTATATTAACGAACATGGTATCCTCCTGGGAATCTGCCAAGTACTTTTTTATGGTTAATTTACGGTTAACCGATTATATGAAAGGAACAGCACCTCCGATTGAAGGCATGGATCTTTCATTTTCCATCCAAATCCTCTTTGTGTGGTGGGCAGTTGCCTTATTCGTTTCATTTTTTGTTTTTACAAAAAGAGATGTTTATTAAGAAAAGCTTCAGCGCCTAGGCGCCGGAGCTAGACAAAAAAGGCTATTTCCGTATCGGGAATAGTCTTTTTATTTATACCAAATAACGAAAGTTCGAACTTGAAAGAATATTATAAAATTAATAAAATATGAGAGAGGATAATTGGAGGAGTGTCTATGTCATTTGCAATAAAAAAGATCGATCATATTCAACTTGCTGGCCAAAGGGCTGTGAAGAAACCGCAAGGGAATTTTTCAATGGAATTCTGGGATTAATTGAATTAGAAAAGCCAGCAGAATTAAAGAAACGCGGCGGGATTTGGTTTGAATTTGGGACCTTTCAACTTCACATTGGGGTAGAGGAAGCATTTTCACCTGCTAAAAAAGCACATCCTGCATTAGTGGTAGAAAATATCGAGGAATTAAAAGGTCATCTACGTGAAAAGGGAGTTTTATATACAGAGGACGATCTACTTCCAGGGGCGAGCAGAATTCATGTACATGATCCGTTTGGCAATCGAATTGAATTATTAGAATGGCTCTAGAAATTACGTTGAGATATAAAATACAGCCCCACTCCAGAAATTTGGAATGGGGCTGAATGCCTTAAATTGGGGGATTGAAGGCACATTTCTTAGGGATGATTCTATTCAATTTCCAGCAGGGGGAGGGGACCCCAGCCGGAAGGAGATATGCATAAATAATGGTTAGGTTTACTGTTTCACAGTAACCTTCACTGGTTCTCTACTTACACCAAAGTGTTGCTTGAGTATTAATGAAGGACCGCCAAGATTAAACAGGTAGCGGGCTTCAATGACTAGTTTCATAAAGGCACCAATTAAGCCGGATAAACGAACATTCCCCACTTTACCAACGCCAAGCTAATGCTCTTGTTATCTTGTGAAACATTTCACATATCTTCTCTGTTTTTAGAATACGATAATCCAAATAAAATCTCAAGTGTTTTATAACTAAATTTTTGTCAAAATGGTAAATTTTTTTTGACCAACTGGGAATGATAATTCCGTACCGTTAAAAAAAGGTTTATTTTACTAATTAAAAAATCGGAAGGAGATAATTATGAAGTTTAAAATGTTACTTTTATCATTAGGATTATTATTTTCTGTGCCTGGAATGGCTGGAGCAAACCAAACGGTGCCTGACACCAATAATGGGGGGCAAAGGGAAAAAGCACCTTGTGATTGTAAAGAGGGCAGAGAGCATCATATGATGCATAAAGATTGGCAAGCAAAGATGGTAGAAAGAGAGAAAATGCTTCTTTCATGGGTAGATCAGTATACTCCGGATAAAAAAGGCGAGTGGACAACAGTCCTTGCGGAGAAGAAAACACTAAGTAACCAATGGATGAGTCCTGAAAATGCTGGAAAACGTGAGCAATGGAAAAAAGATAAAATGGCGAAAATAGAAGAACTAAAAAAACAATTTGATGCAGGTAAGTTAACAAAAGAGGAATTTATAAAACAGGCACATGGCGGAAAAGAAATGTCACATTGGAGGACATTCCATGAATTAAGGAATGCCGTTGAAAAGAAAGACAACAAACAGGCCGTGTTACTTCTAAATCAACTGTTAGATCAAACAAAACAGCATAATCAAAAAATCAAAGAATTACTGAAAAAGTAATGAGCTTCTATCGAAAAACTAATTCAAAGGGATTAGTTTTTTCTTTGTTTAAACAGTTCAATCTTCAATTATTCAACCTCTTCATGATGACAAGATGTCAATAATTACTGCTGTTAAAATAACTTATTAAAGGGAATATTTAAGAATGATTAATTCCGAGGAGGTATGAAATGAGAAGGAAAAATTTAATGATGACCACCGTTGCACTAGGTGCTGCATATTTACTTCGTAATCCAAAATCCAGGCAAAAATTAATGAATCAATTTCAATCATTTACTAAAAAATAATCCAAAAAACATCCTCCTCAATCAGTTGATGGGGATGTTTTTTGGATGTTTTTAATGATGCAAGAAATTTCCTATGATTGACGATAATAAGTTATAAAACTTATTTTTTTAAACTAATTGTTTCTTGTTTAGTCTCTTTGATTTCCTCTTTTATCTCTTCCTTTATATCGTCAGCAATTCCATCAGTTGCTCTTTTAAATTCGCGAATTGATCTGCCGAAAGCACGGCCAATTTCAGGCAGCTTGTTTGGACCGAAGACAACTAAGGCTACGATTAAAATCAAAATTAACCCTGGTACACCAATATTAGAAAACATATTTTCATCTCCTAGTGATGAATGTTAGTTAAACCAGTGTCTATTATACCTTTTTATCATTAATTGTACAAAATCTAAATGGAATCGTAAAAAAACCGGTGGACCGACCACCAGCTTTAATAGTCCTATCTGATTAAATCTGATTGAATGTAATAATACAGTAGTTTGGACGTGTTATCAATGGAAGATTCGTGTGTACGCTCGAATGCATGTGATGAATCGATGCCAGGTCCGATTAGACCATGGACAATATCATGACCAGAGCGGATCGCTGCTGAGGCATCTGAGCCATAAAAGGGATAGATATCTAATTTGTATTGGATATTGTTTTCTTCTGCTAGTCGAACTAAGTTTTTTCTCAACCCATAATGATAGGGTCCACTTGCATCCTTCACACAGATCGAAACAGTATACTCATCTGTCGATTGTCCGTCGCCCATTGCTCCCATATCGACCGCTAAATATTCCACCGTTTCAGGGGTGATATTTGAGTTACCGCCGTATCCGATTTCCTCATTGTTAGAAATTAAGAAATGGGTTGTATATGGAAGGGTAATATTTTCAGTCTTAATTTTCTTTATTAATTGCAGAAGAATGGCCACACTTGCTTTATCGTCCAAATGGCGGGATTTAATGTATCCGCTTGGTGTTACTTCTACACGTGGGTCAAATGAAACAAAATCACCGACCTCAATTCCCAATGCACGAACATCCTCAGCAGTATGTACTTTCTCATCAATTCTAATTTCGATATTTTCCTGATTTCGCTCAGCTTTCCCAGCATCTTTATAAACATGGACTGATGTTTGGTGCATCAAAATGGTTCCAGAATATTTTTTGCTGCTGCTGGTTTCGATTTGGCAATATTCTCCTTCAATCGAGTTATATTTAAATCCGCCAATCAAGTCAATTTTCAAGCGACCATTTGACTTTACTTCCTTTACCATCGCACCGAGAGTATCTACATGTGCCGTAAGCATACGGTGCTTACTTGAATCACTACCTTCAATTTTGGCTATTAAACCGCCTTTACGGTTTCTATAGGATTTGATTTGTAAGTCAGCAAGGTAATTTTCAACAAAGGTAATCACATCATTTGTGTTTCCTGAAGGGCTTGGTATGGATACCAAGTCAGTGATTAATTTTAACGTTTCTTGTGGATTTATAGTAGGCAAAGCAATTACCCCTTTCTGTTTTCTTTCACTAATATTATACATAATTACGAAAATGATGTGTCTAGATACGATTATTATCAACTTTTCCTTAGGTGATGCATAGGTTAACAAGTATTAAATTTTTTTAAATAGGAATAAAAAATGACGGTATGGGCATGAATGGAACTATTCTAACTATTTAAAAAACTAATTGAATATATACCAATGGGAGGAGAAAAAGTTGACCAGAGCCGAATTATACCACTCTAAGCCGAAGCAATCATCCTATAAGGGTATATTTTTTTTCATATTAGCTTGTATTGTATTAACCGCCGGTTTTTTTGTTTTTCGTTATTTCTATCAAAACACAATTCGAATTGAAGCACCAATTGAAAATCCGGGACCAAAGGTGGTTATCCATCTTCCAAACGGACAAAAGGTCTATACGTATGAGAATCTAATTTTTGAAAAGGATGGGAAAACCTATTATAAGGGTGAGCGCAACACGATTGATTTAACAGGGGGAACCGTTGACTTTGAAGAGTGGAAATAAGTAGAAGTCAAGAAAGACTAGCGGAAGCTAGTCTTTTTATTTAAACCATCCCTTTTTCTTAAACCAAACTGACATGCCGATCGCTACAAGAATCATCAGCCCAATGGTTGCGAAATATCCATATTTCCATGTCAACTCAGGCATATAATGAAAGTTCATCCCATATAGACCTGCAATAAAGGTGAGAGGCATGAAAATCGTGGTAATAACGGTAAGGACCTTCATTACATGATTTGTTTGGTGTGAATTTATCGAAATATAACTATCCCTGATGTCCGTGGTAAGTTCACGGTTTGCCTCAATCATCTCTGTTAATTTTAATAAATGGTCATGAATATCAGAATAGTATTCCCTTTTCCTCTGTATGGAAGTCATTCGCTGAGAATTTAGGACCCTGTAAATTAGATCGCGCATCGGTGTAATGGTATGCCTCAAGGATAGGAGGTGGTGTCTAGTGTCAAATAAATCCTCGAGCAATGCCTCCATGGTTCTTCCTTTAGAATTCTCGTCAATTTCATTTAATCGATCTTCAATTTGATAGACAAGTGGGAAATAATTATCTACCATTTTATCAAGTACAAGGTAAAAAACATGGGATGGATCCCACGTTTCTATGTTAGTCGATAAATTCAAACGTTTCCATACTTCCTCAATTTCAGTTGAAAATTTATGATGAAAAGTAATTATGTAGTTTTTGCTAAGAAAGAAATCAATTTCTTCCCGAGTAATCATCTGTTGATTAAGTGCTTGTGTAACTAAAAAAGTGTGATCTTCATAATAATCAAGCTTTGGTCGCTGTAAAGTATGGATACAATCCTCAATGGCTAGTGGGTGAAAGGAAAGTGGGGTTCTTAGGAATTCGATTTCTTCGGTGGTTGGCTGATGAAAATCAATCCAATACCATTGAAAATCTCCTCTTATCAGTTCCTCAATGGAAAGATCCGTTTTCAATTGGTTAGTTTGGGATATCGCTATTGTTCTAATCATGTTAACTCCTTAGTTCGTTCGATTATCATTCCATAAAAAGATATTATGTATAACCTTATCATAACTTTTATTGTTCAATTTTCAAAATTATATAAGGAGTTTCCCTGTCTGTATTGTCCATTTCGAAATTGAGGGATTTAATGGAAAAAAAGAGGCATTCTATATAGCAGAATGCCTCTTTACTAATTAATAATGGTTATACGATCGGTGAAGTTTCTTTATTCCGCATCGCTTGTGGTATATAAACACAGAACGGTTCACTTTCCATATAATCGCCTGTTACGGCATAAGTTCGTGAGCGGGAACCGCCGCACATTTTGTTGTATTCACAGACGCCGCATTTGCCTTTGTAGTTATCAGGTTGACGTAGTTCTTTAAATACTTTTGCCTCACGATAAATTTCTGCAAGCGGGGTATCACGGATGTTACCACCGACAATAGGAAGTAATCCACTTGGCATAACATCTCCAATATGGGAGACAAAGGCGAAGCCATTGCCATCATTTACGCCTTTTGGTGCACGCTTCAAGCCATCATGCATGGAAGCAAAATCAGTTGTAATCGAGTCTTCGTAATGAATTTCACCTTTTTCAATTAACTGGTCGCGCGTTTTTTGCTGTAAAACAACCCTGCGGTAATGTTGTGCTGCGGTAGTTTTAATATCATATGGTGCAGTTTTGCTTAATTCATACAACCAACGAAACACTTTTTCATGCTCAGCAGGAGAAATACATGCATCCATTTGTCCTCTGCCTGTTGGGACAAGTAAGAAAATATACCACATAACTGCGCCTAGCTCGCCAACTAGTTTTGCCATTTGCTCAAGCGAGTCATAATTATAACGAGAGATTACTGTATTGATTTGGAGCGGCATGTCTAATTCATTTAAGTATTTAATTTTTTCAACGGTTAAATCAAATGATCCAGGGGTCCCGCGGAAATGATCATGAATCTCTGGTGTTGGACCGTCTAAACTAAAGCCCCAGCGTGAGAGTCCGACATCTTTGAACTGTTTCATTTTTTCTTTTGTTACATTCGCTGTGGCACTAGGTGTCATCGAAACGCGCATCCCTTTTTTAATTGCATAAACAGCAAGTTCATAAAGGTCTTCTCTCATCATACAATCCCCGCCTGTAAAAACGAGCATTGGATTATCCATCTCATAAATTTGATCAATTAAATTGATGCCTTCTTTATGTGAAAGTTCCCATGGATCTGGAGTAAGCTGCGCATCAGCACGACAGTGAATGCACTTAAGCTGACAGGCTCTCGTTACTTCCCAAATAACGATAAATGGATTTTTATCATAATCTATTACATTTCTCATTCCATGAGGGTGCCCCATAGCATGAGGATGTCCTTTTCCTATTCCTTGCATCATCATCACCCAAATTCATTAATATTTATAAACTATAGGTTTATTATAGGTTTATCAGCCCACAGTGGATGGGAGTATTGTTACAATATTTCTACATCCTAGTGAGAATTATGTGATATCTATAAAAATCATAAACTTCTTTTGTATTACATTTATGTTACAAAAACATTAATAAATAATGTAAGATTCCATGAAAAACATGATATATAGTGGATAGTTACATAGTTGTGTTTGTTATATTTACGGTTTTCTTTTCTAGTATTGGATTTTTTTACCTTGTAAGCCATATCCTTGGTGTTTATTCCATCCTTAATGTTCGTTTATGATGTAGTTACACAAACGAATTGAAAGGGTGCTACGATGAAAAAACATCTATTATCATTCGCAGCAACGGCGGGGATCCTGTTTACTACATTTGTTGGTTCTGCTAGTGCACATGAAAATATTTATACTGTCCAATCGGGAGATACACTTTGGAAGATTTCACAAGCAAACAAAGTCACGGTTGCTGACTTGAAAACTTGGAATCACCTAACAAGTGATAATCTCTATGTAAATCAAAAGCTATCATTATTAGCACCACACAGCCACGAACTAGTTCCACCTACCTATACGGTCCAAAAAGGGGACACACTTTACCTTATTTCAGTGCGCTACAAACTTTCCATTGCCCAGCTTAAATCATTGAATAACCTCACATCAGATATGATCTATGTAGGACAAGTCTTAAAGGTAACTGCGGGTGGTACATCAAATCCAGTACCTGCACCAACAGTATTAAAGGCGCAACTGGTGATGGATGAAGCCAAAAAATACATAGGAACACCGTATTTATGGGGTGGCAATACGCCGGCAGGTTTTGATTGCAGTGGTATGACCAGTTATGTATTTAATAAAGTTGGAGTAACCATTCCACGAACGGCAGCAACACAATGGTCTGGACTGAAAGCTGTCAGCAGCCCAAAGCCTGGAGATCTAGTATTCTTTGAAACATATGCTCCTGGTCCTACACATGTAGGGATTTATTTAGGAAACAACCAATTCATTCAAGCGGGATCAAAAGGTGTATCGATTGCAGATATGACAAATTCCTACTGGAAGCCAAGGTACCTTGGTGCAAGGACTGCATTTTAATTGTGATAAGTAGAAGGGTCTTTCAACATTGAAAGGCTCTTTTTATTTTTTCAAAATTAAAAATATAGTATGATAAGACTAATTAAAAAAATTGAAGTGAATGGAGTTGTCGGATGTATAAAAGAATTTTAAGTATAGGGATATTGCTAGTAATTATTGCGATTGGTTTTTTCCAAAAGGATGAATTACTGCATCTTGTTAAACAAGGCGGGGCCTTATCGATTTTCATTAGTATGTTATTAGTGTCGATATGTGTCTTTTTTCCTATCATCCCGTTTCCAGTATTAGCAGGAATGATCGGAGCCGTATTTGGAACGGCCCAAGGGATGCTTGTATCCTTAACGGGGGCCATGGCTGGGACGATGGCTTTCTTCTTCTTATCCAGGTATGGTTTTCGCGATTTTGCCCAGGATAAACTGATGAAATATCCAAAAGTTCAGGAATACGATGTGTTTTTAAACAGAAATTCCTTTGTAGCGATATTAACCTGTCGATTAATTCCTATCATTCCAGCACCGGTTGTCAATATCATTTGTGGATTAAGTCATGTGAGATGGCTAACATTTTTTACCGCATCCATAATCGGAAAAGTTCCAAACATACTGCTTTTGTCGTATGCAGGTGCTTCATTTAGTAACAACAAGCTTTATTCTTTCGGACTTTACGGCGCCTATATGGTCATCATTATCCTGATTAACTTTGTTATTGTTTATCGAAAGCAGGCAAAGAATTCTCTTGATTAAACAACTTCTTGAATATTTAAATCATTTTGTTCCTCAACGGAGATTAGTTCCTTAAAGAAGCTTTTTAAAATAAGCCACTTAGCTGGATAGCTGTAAATAAAATCTTCGATCACCTGTGAGGAGTAATACAAAAAACAATCGATAGGAACTTTTTCTTTTTTTAAATCGTATAAAAGTGCATGTGGAATGGTGTAATAGTCATTCAACTGGTAGGGGTTGAACTTTACTACTTGAATTTTTTGGTCGTGGATCATCTTCTTTAAGGATTGTTCTTGAACTGAAATACTTTCTTCCTTTGTTAGACCATTTAAACAAATACGATCATTGATAAAATAAATTCCCTTCAAATACAACACCTCATCTATTTCCTTGATTGGTATTGTTATTGACAGGGTTTAAGAGAAGTATACTTATCCAGGTGTAGAAATTTCTATAAAAAAATTACCCGGCCATGGGGCCGGGTATTCAAACTAATCTATATTTTAAGGGGGCGGAGGTTTAAGGTTCTTCCGTGAACCTATTAATATCTTAACGAAAAATTATTAATAAATTATGAACGAAAGATTAATAGTTTAAGAAAAGATAAGGTGATTAAATGAAAGATTTCCATTGTTGTGCGACATGCAGGCATTTTAAAGCAGAAAAAAAGCCAGAGGGGATGCACTACTTTTGTAGTCGTTTAGGCTTTGAGACAAAAACGAACTACCAATTTAATTGCTGGAGTCCGAGAGAAAATATTAAGAAAATAATCGATAATGTTAATAAGGTTAGAAAGGAAAGTGATACTTAACGATAAGTTTCACTTTTTTTAGTTTTGGTAGATGACAAATGTCCATTGTCCTTCTTTGATAATCATGTTATTTTCATGAATATCATTTCTATTTAATTGAATCGCGCTTTACTTGAAGGAGGAAATCCTATTGGCAGTTACACATACTTTTTCAAAAAAAGAGGAACTAGCTAATTCCATCACACACGGAGTGGGGGCACTATTAAGCATTTCTGCCTTAGTTATTTTAATTGTATATGCATCCCTATATGGAACGGTGTGGCATGTGGTTAGCTTCACGATCTTTGGAGTAACAATGTTTATACTTTATATGTCGTCTACCTTGCTTCATAGTTTTCCTGAAGGAAAGGCAAAGGACATTTTTGAAATTTTTGACCATTCGTCTATTTACTTTTTTATTGCCGGGACCTACACACCATTTTTATTAATCGTAATCAAAGAAACACTAGGTTGGTCACTTTTTGGAATCGTTTGGGGACTTGCGATTGCGGGTACCGTCTTTAAATGCTTTTTTGTGAAAAAGTACCTTTTTTCATCAACGGCGCTTTATGTGGTCATGGGCTGGTTAATTGTCTTCGCATGGAAACCATTAGTGAATAATCTATCCTTGGAAGGGATGATCTATTTAGCTATTGGGGGCGCACTGTATACACTCGGAGCCATTTTCTATGTTTGGCGTGGGTTTAAATATCACCACGCAGTCTGGCATCTATTTGTATTAGCAGCCAGTGTTGCTCACTTTTTTTGTGTGTTGTTTTATGTATTGCCGATTCATTCTTAAGTTGTTCATGAGGACAGAAATCAGAATCGAAGAGCAAACTTTGTCCTCATGGGAGTCATGAGGACAGAAATTCGAATAGTGTGTGATCAAACATGCCGCATTTTTCTATAGTTAAATGTCTCCCGAGAAAACCATAGGCTCATTAAAAAGCTAATGATGCCCGTGAACAGTAAAACTTCCCCGATGATTTTCATATTTTCCGCTGTAACATCTTTCCCAAAGATTAATCCTAAAATGATTGAAGATAAAATGGAGCCCAAATATCGGCAGGTTTGAAATAAGCCGGATGTTGTCCCAATAATCTCTTTTGGACTCTCCTTAACCATGGCCACTTGGAGAACAACATTTCCAATTCCATAGCTTAAGCCCATGATTGATAAAATAATCCCGATACCCAAATAGGAAGTATTTACAAAAAACAGGATAAAAGCCAGTGCACCAATAATTGATATAAAAGAGCCAACCATAATCGGCAGGTTTACACCGGCCCGGTCGATCCATTTTCCCGTTACAGATGAAATAATAATGCTTATTCCAGACATAAATAACATTAACAAGCCACTCATTTCCACGCTTAAACCCAATCCTTCTTGAAAATAACTGGGCAGCCCGAAAAATAAACAATAAAAAAAGATATTCAAAAATATGAACTGGATGTAGACCATCGAAAGCTTTGGATGTGTTTTAAAAATACGAATATCAATAAATGGCTCCTTGACTCTTAACTCCCTCAGAACAAATAAACCGAAAAAGATGATTCCAACAAACCCCGACAGATAATGAATTTTTCCTTCAAAAGATAACAAAAACCATAAAAAGAATACCATTCCTGCAGCGAAGTACCCGATTCCTAGAAAATCCAAGTTGGAGAATAATTTTTTCATGTGAGCCTTATCTTGTTTGATGTCCTTCGGAAACATATACCACCCCAGCAGAAAGCTGAGGATAATAAAGGGGAAATTCACCCAGAAGATGGCAGGCCAATTGCCCCAAACAATTAAGAAACCTCCAATGGTAGGCCCTAGTGCTACCATTGCCGAAGCGAAAATCGATAATACGGCAAGGGCTGAGGCCTGTCTTTCTTTGATATGGTCTCGAATTAACGACATCCCTGCTGGATAAATGGCACTGCTCCCAATCGATTGAAACAGTCTCATGACAAGCAACATGAGAAAGGTATGTGACATAGGTGCACAAAACGCTGACAAGGCAACTAAAATGAGTCCGGTTAAAAAGGTTTTTTTTCTCCCAAAAATATCACCAATTTTTCCTGTAACCGGCTGTGCTACTGCACTTGCTAAATAAAAGCTGGATATCAACCACGAAACGGTTGTAAAGGAAAGCTGAAAATCCTTCTGTATACTGTGTAATGCTAAGGCGATCATTGATGAATTAAGTGGATTTAACATCGTTCCAGAGGCGACAGCTGTTAAAAATAATGCACGATTTTTCTTCATGTCTTCATCCTTTGCTGGATTTAGATTCAGTTTATTTTTTGCAATATATTTATTTCTATGAGTGGCACATTAAAAATTTATCATTCTAGGAATAGCCTCCAAACTAATATAAATAAGATAGGGATTTTTGAGTATGAAGTGGAGGAGTCTTATGGATGATATTTATCCGATTTTAGAAGTCATTGATCAACCAGGCCAAAAGGTATTAGCAACCATTGTTCGTGTTCAAGGATCAGCATATAAAAGAGAAGGTTCTTCCATGCTTTTTTGTGAAGATGGGAAGCAATTTGGCATGTTAACTGCAGGTTGCTTGGAAACAGATTTGACCATTAAAGCTCAAGAGGTTTTCATCAAGCAAGAAGCAAGAATGTTCCATTATAATTTGGCAGATGAAGACGATATGAGTTGGGGTCAAGGGAATGGCTGCAATGGAACAATTGATATCTTACTAGAGCCAGTCTCTGAAAGATTAACAGAGGATTTCTTGGTTGTAAAAAGATCCCTAGACAACTGTAAACCTGTAATTATGTTAAAAAAACTAGATGAATTGGGAGAGTATCTGTTTATTGAGGAGGAAGGGGATCCGTTTGGCAACTGGTCAGGGGATATTCCTAAAATTGCCTTTACATCTAAAAGTGGAATCATACCTGGAACTGATTCCATTTATCAACATACGTATCAACCTAGGCCAAGGCTCATTGTCTTTGGGGCAGGACCAGATGCAAAACCGCTTGTTCACCTGGCCGCGGAAACAGGATTTTCAGTAACCGTATGCGATTGGCGGGAAGAGTTTTGTCAAAAAAAATATTTTCCCAAAGCTGAGCAGCTCCTTTTGGGCTTTCCTAAAAAGCTTTTGAAGCAAATTTCCTTTTCTCCCTATGATTATGTGGTCGTCATGACGCATCATTTTGAAAGGGATCAAGAAATATTTGAGGTGGTACGCAAGGAGCATATAAAGTACTTAGGCGTACTAGGGCCGCGGGAAAGAACCAAAAGGCTGCTTAAATATGAAAATGTCCCAACCTGGATTTATTCACCTATGGGTAAGAATATTGGAGCAAAGGGTCCTGAGGAAATCGCTGTTAGTATCGTTGCTCAATTGATTGAGGTGTGGAGAAAGCCAGTCCATGAAAGAGTGCAACTTCTGTGGACCATTCCCGAGTAAGTGGAAATTGTTCTTCAGCAGGTAATAACAGTGTTATAGGCAGTTATAAGTGGATTTACTCAGTATAAAATCCACTTATACATGGGGGGAGGCCAGGATTTGGAGGTTATTGGGAAAAGTGTCATTCGCAAAAAGGCGTTTGATAAGGTGTCTGGAAAGAAGTTGATTTGGAAAGCAAAGGAGGCGCAAAAATAATGCTTCCCTTTGATTTTGATTATTATAAGCCGGCCACATTGAAAGAAGCTGTCGATTTACATCAGTATTTAGATCAGCAGGGCAAGCAGCCGATGTTCTTTTCGGGAGGAACCGAATTAATTACACTTGGAAGAATAGATTTAGCCTATACTGAAGCTGTTATTGATATCAAGGATATCCCCGAATGCAATGTAATGCAGGTTAGTGGTGATCATTTGCTGCTTGGCAGTACCCTCTCACTTACAAAAATAGAAGAAGCAAATCTTTTCCCATTATTAACGAAAACTGCCAGTCAAGTCGCTGATCATACGGCTCGAGGGAAGATTTCTTTAGGAGGGAATATCTGTGCTCGGATTTTTTACCGGGAAGCTGTTTTGCCATTTTTACTTTCTGATAGCCAAATTTTAATTGTCGGACCAGAAGGAAAAAAGATGGTGCCCATTAATGAGAAATTTTTAGAAAAGCTTCAACTGAAAAAAGGGGAATTTCTCGTTCAATTAGCAACAGAAACACGGTTTATCAAAGCACCGTTCTTTAGTTTCAAGCGTCGTCAGCAGTGGGACACTGGCTACCCTTTGATCACGGTAGCGGCATTAAAAATAGGTCAGGAAGTACGTGTCGCAATCAGTGGCTTTTGCCCTTTTCCATTTCGGTCAAAGGAACTTGAAGCTTCGTTAAATAAAAGAGATCTGCCAGTAGTTTCAAGGATTAATGTGGGGCTTTCCAAGTTACCAAAGCCTATTTTAGATGATGTAGAAGGGTCAGCAAAATATAGGTTATTTGTTTTGAAGAATCTATTGATGGATGTGTTAGCAGTGTTGGATGGAACTTGAAGTTAGATTTATAGAATAAAAAAGGAGGGGAGAGTAACTTGAAATCCCACACAATTACGATGAATATAAATGGAGAAAATCGAAGTGTAACCGTTCGGTCTGCCGATACACTTTTATATGCGATCCGGGATGAACTTGGTTTGACAGGTGCAAAACCTAGCTGTTTAAACGGAGACTGCGGCGCATGTACAGTTAATGTAGAAGGTTGGCCGATGAAGTCCTGTTTAATGCTTGCTGTTGAAGCGGTTGGAAAAAAAGTAACAACCATTGAGGGGTTGGAGAATACACCCATCCAGCGGGCTTTTGTGGAAAACTTTGCTTTTCAATGCGGTTACTGCACCCCCGGCTTTATTATGAATTGCCATTCGTTAATACTAAAGCATCCAGAAGCAGATGATCAAATGATTAAAGAATGGCTGGAGTCGAATATCTGCCGATGTACCGGCTATGCTGAAATTGAAAGGGCATTGAAATCAGTGCTCAAGAAGAAGTGACAAAAGGGGAACAATCTAACGAAAAAGGATGCCATTTTATGGCACCCTCGACCATGATTTATTTTTTTTTCATTTCAAAATAGGTGTCCAGTACACGGCGGCCAATTTTCAGGTTTGCTCGGTTGTCTTTTTTTCCCTGATATGCCCATGGAACAATAACGGCCATGGCGATTTCTGGATTCGAACTAGGGGCGTAGCTAACCAAGCTTAGGTTCATTACTGGAGGAGGTTCCTTACCAAACCTGTATCGCTCCGGTCCGTCATAAAAGGCTTCAGCTGTACCTGTTTTACCAGCAGGTGAGTAGGGTGCTGTGCTGAAGTACTTATAGGCCGTACCGCCACGTTCTTGCATGACCTTTTTAAAACCTAATCGAACACGGTACATCCAATCAGGTTTCACATCAATCGTGTTAAGGACGGTTGGAGAGATTTCTTGTACAACAGGACCTAGTTCATCTTTCCCTTCCTGTGGTTCGAGCATTTGTTTGACTACATGAGGCTGCATCCGATATCCACCATTCGCAATCGTTGATACATATTGTACCAACTGCATGGCGGAATAGGTATCATATTGTCCAATCACAAGGTCAAGCAAATATCCAGGCAGGTGGCTCTGACCTTTAAATCCGGTTTGTTCATTTGGTAAATCAATTCCAGTTCTTGATCCAAGGCCAAACGAAGCAAATGAGTTTCTAATCGTGTCAAAAGCCTTCGCGCTAATATTTAAGGGTTTATCATATTCATAGTGCCCTTTTCCAATTCTAATTGCCGTATGAAACATATAAACGTTGGAAGATAATTTTAGGGCATTAATTTCGTTTAATTTTCCTAAGTAGGCATATGATTTTTTTAGAGGAGTAGCTTGAATTTTTAAACCTTTATCATCAAAAACAGTTCCGGGGCCAATCGCACCTGTTTTATAACCAGTCAAAATCGTGGCACCCTTGACAGTCGAACCCACGTTATACGTGGTGGTAAAGGTCCCGAGGGCATCATCTTCCATTTCAACTCTGCCAGTTTGTTTGTTTCTGACAATTTTTTTACCTGACATGGCTAAAACTTCACCTGTTTTTGGGTTCATTAAGACAACATAGGCACGGTCAGTTAAAAAAGTACCAGGATATCTTTTAGCTGCCCAAAGCTCCTCTTCTATGATCCGATCAACTTTCATTTGCAAATCCATATCAATGCTTAAGACAAGATCTTTTCCCTTTTTTCCCTTTGATACGGGAAGATTTTCAATTATATTGCCTGTTTTATCAGTTACATTTTTTAATTTTGATTTATAGCCGTGAAGAACATCTTCATACTGCCATTCAAGTTGGCTTTTGCCGACACGATCATTACGGCTATAATCCCGAGCCAAGAAGTATTCCAATTGTTCAGCTGGCAGCCCTTCATCTGATTTGGTGACTTTTCCTAACACAGACTTTAAGGTTCGGTCAAAAGCATAGCACCTCTCCCAGTCAGTAGTAGTATCCACCCCTGGAAGGGATTGAAGATTTTCGCTCACAACGGCCAATTCTTTAGCGGTAACTCCTTCATTTTTAATAATTTGTGTTGTAAATTTGTATCCACTATTGAACTCTTTAAAAAGTGCAAGTACCTCAAGTTTATCTTTATCTATTTCCTTTAATTCTTCAGGTGTTATGCGCTCTAATTTTAATTGATAAATATCCCTGTCTGTTAATTTTTTGGTATAAAATAATTCCTTTTCATTCTTTGTGATTTTGGCATTAGCACGCTCAGGATTATTCATAATCCAGAAATCAAGTTTATCCCTCTCGGTTACCTTGTCTGTTTTTTTATTGATTAGTTTTGCTAATTTTTCAGCGGTTTCAAGCATTTGTGGTTGGCTAAATCCCTCGTTCGTGTAACTGATCGCATTCTTTGGGACATTATCAACGATGATTCTGTAATCCCGATCAAGTATTTTTCCTCTTGGGACAGGATTACTGACCGTTACATCTTCTTTTCTTTCTAAATCTCTTTTAAAATTTTCGCCATACACGATTTGCACAAAGCCAAGCCGGAGGATTAAAACAGAAAATAGTAAAAAAACACTAAAAAAAATGATATTTAACCGAAAGGGGAAGTGTGACTTCTTCTTTTTCTGTTTATCCAAATTGCCTGCACATCCTTTTTACAGAACAAAAATATTTACATATATATCCTGCCCATTTGTAAATAATGGTATGAAAATTGTTCTAATTCTTTAAGTGATGGGATCATTTATCGACAGTATTTATGTTTCTATGAATTTTTTGTCTATAAAAAAATTTCTAATTTTTCCCCATATTTGAAATTTTAATTTATAATAAATTGGGATGTGGTTGTTTTCTTGAACGAACATCTTTAGAAACAGAAAATGAGATTGATTAGGAGGTCTGTATATTATGGAACAGAAAGTGATCGATCCAGTGGTACAAAGGGCAATAGCTCAATTTAAGGGTTTGGATGAAAAAATCACCCATTTTTCAAGTATCATCGGTTTGGCTGATTGGGATCAAAAGGTCATGGCACCGAAAAAAGGGAGAAGTATCTTTGCCAAGGCAACTGGCACACTAAGGACGGAAATTTTCAAACTCTCTGTCTCTCAGGAAATGGGCGACTTGCTAGCTGAACTAACTCTTCCTGACAACTTTGATTTATTAGATGAAGTAACAAAAGCAAAAGTTAGAGAATATAGAGCGTACTACCAAAAATCGAAGAGCATTCCTGCTGACCTTTTTCAGGAATATAGCATTCTAACAGCACAGGCAAATGATGCCTGGGAAGAGGCTAGGGAAAACAATGATTTTGCCTGCTTCCTGCCCTATTTAGAAAAAATCGTTGAGTACAAACGGAAATTTGCTGAAATATATGGATATGTTGACCACCCATACGATGCGCTCTTGGATGAATTTGAACCTGGACTAACGGTTAAGAGACTGGATCCGCTATTTGCCAAGTTAAGAGATTCTAGTGTTAAACTGTTAGAACGTATTCAACAAAATGGAAAGCGGACACAGGCGGAAATTTTTGATCAATCGTTTCCAATTGAAAAACAAAAAGAATTTAATCGCTATTTCTTGCCTATCATTGGTTTTGACCTTGAGGCCGGCAGGTTGGATGAAACAGTCCATCCGTTTGCCCAAACCGTTAATACTGGAGATGTACGGTTAACCACTCGTTATTTAGAAAGAAACGTCCGGTCCGCACTATTCGGTACAATCCATGAAGCTGGTCATGGAATCTATGAACAACATATCAACCCTGATTATGAGGAATCAGTTCTCCAAAGCGGAGCATCTTTTGGAATCCATGAATCGCAATCGAGGTTTTTAGAAAATATGGTCGGCCGCAGCAAGGCTTTCTGGACATACTTATACCCTAAACTGCAGGAGTATTTTCCGAAACAGCTCGAAACTATTTCTGTGGATGAATTTTATCGGGCGGTTAATACTGTGAAACCCTCATTTATCCGTGTAGAAGCCGATGAGTTAACGTATAATTTGCATATTATGCTTCGTTATGAAATTGAAAAAGCATTAATAAGCGGTGAGATCGAAGCGAAAGACCTTCCGACTGTCTGGAACCAGAAAATGCAGGATTACCTTGGTGTAACACCAAGTACTGACTCAGAAGGCGTTCTCCAAGATGTTCATTGGTCATTTGGCGGTATTGGTTATTTTCCGTCCTATTCATTAGGAAATCTCTATGCAGCGCAGATCCTCGTGACGATTCAAAGAGAACTTCCAGAATTCTACAACCATATCGAAAATGGCAGATTTGACCTGATTCAAGATTGGTTAAAAGAAAATATTCATCAGTACGGTAAGCTTTACACCCCAAATGAATTGATTGTAAAGGTAACGGGTGAGGAATTAAACGCCGAATACCTTGTCGAATACCTTGAGAAAAAATATGCAGAGGTTTACGAATTGTAACTATTTAAGTTTATTAAACATGTAAACTCACATTGACAATAAACTTGAATTATATTATAGTATGAGTAATTAAATATTTCCTTTTTAAAGGGGAGTAGCTGCTACAATAAAGTCGTCATTCCGAGAATTCAATTCTCCGGCTTTATTGGCAACATTTACGTTGTTAGCAAGACCTTTACTTTACTGTAAAGGTCTTTTTGTGTTTTTTTAGGCCTTTACTGTAACCAGTAAAGGCCTATTTTTATGGCGTAAGGGAGTATATTAAAAAAAACAAACTTTTGAGGAGGAAACATTCATGGACTTAACTCTGTTACTCGAATACGGCTGGGTGTTAATGATCTTGGTGGCATTAGAAGGTCTGTTAGCTGCAGACAACGCTTTAGTACTCGCAATTATGGTTAAGCAATTACCCGAGGAAAAACGTAAGAAGGCCTTATTTTATGGTTTAGCCGGAGCCTTTGTGTTCCGCTTTGCTTCCTTGTTCGTGATTTCATTTCTTGTTGATGTATGGCAGGTTCAAGCAATTGGGGCTCTTTATTTACTTTTTATGGCTGGAAATCATATATTCCGTAAGGTAATCAAAGGGAAGGCAGCAGAGGATAAAGAGGAAAAGGAAGGATCAAAAAAAAGCAGCTTTTGGATGACTGTATTAAAAGTTGAAGTGGCTGACATTGCTTTTGCGGTTGATTCGATTCTTGCTGCTGTCGCGATGGCGGTTGCTTTACCAGACACTCCACTGCCTAATATCGGCGGTCTGGATGGTGGTAAATTCTTAGTTATTTTCGCCGGCGGGATTATTGGTCTAATTATTATGAGGTTTGCAGCAAATCAGTTTGTAAAGCTTTTAGAAAAACGTCCAGGTCTAGAGATTGCTGCCTTTACGATTGTAGGCTGGGTTGGTGTGAAGCTTGCAGTTTACACCTTATCACATCCAGCATTGGCTATTTTAAGCGAGGAATTTGCGCATTCAATGGGATGGAAAGTAATCTTTTATGTTGTGTTGGTAGGTATTGCTGCCGCAGGCTGGTTTTTCTCAAAAGACAAAAGCACAGAACCATTGAGAAAAGAACCAGAGACTTTATAATTATTAATTCATTTTAAGCCTAATAAAAGGCAGACTAAAAAGTTCTGCCTTTTATTATTATTCCTATCTAAGAACATACATTTTTGAGATACTTTTCAAAGTCTCAGTGATAGTATAGACAGTAAAGGCTTAAACTAAGGGAACCTTATTATCGTACAATCACAAATCCTTTTTGCCTGAGAGGTTTGATTTGATGAATTTAAAAACGTATCTTGTTATTGCCTTTAGTATTAGTACTGTTTCCATAATTGGCTTTAGTTTGATATCCTTATTGATAAGTGATCAGAAAATCATCTATTTTGACCGTACGGTAATTGATATGGTCCAAGGGTCTGAAACATTGGTTCTTACAACTGTGATGAAATTTTTTACGTTTATTGGTTCTGCCCCTTTTGTCATTGTTCTTAGTCTTTTTCTGTTATTTTTTCTCTATAAAGTACTTCATCATCGCTTGGAATTAATATTGTTTGTTGCGGCAATCACGGGATCGGCGATATTAAATGCTATCTTAAAGCAGTTTTTTCAAAGAGTCCGTCCTGATTTCCATCGTTTAATTGATATTGAAGGCTATAGTTTTCCAAGTGGACATGCGATGAATGCTTTTACGGATTATGGTATTCTTTCGTTTTTATTATGGCGTCATATTCCAAGCAGGTTTGGCAGAGGTGTGTTAATCTCCGTAAGCATGGTAATGATTTTAGCAATCGGAATCAGCCGAATCTATTTAGGTGTCCATTATCCAAGCGATATAATCGGCGGCTATTTTGCAAGTGGGTTCTGGATTACAACGGCGATTTTGTTTTTTCAATATTACCAAGAGAAACGTTATAATAAGAAGAAACAACGAGAAAAGGGTATTGCATGATTATCTTAATTAGTATGGAGTGATACATATCATCAGAAACAGTATTCCTAATTTATTTACGATTTCTAATTTATTTTTTGGATTTTTATCAATTATGTATTCTGCGCAAGGGGATTACAAAAACGCAGCCATTTTAATTTTGATAGGGATGATGCTCGATAGCATGGATGGCCGAATTGCAAGAATGTTACGGGTGGATAGTGAATTGGGGAAAGAATTAGACTCCTTAGCAGATGTGGTTACCTTTGGGGTGGCACCAGCAATGATGGCATATTATTCGTATTTCTCAGAGTTTGGGGTAGCTGGTATGGCCATTTCTGGCCTATTTCCTTTATTCGGTGCCTATCGGTTAGCTCGGTTTAATATTAATGCGGTCAAATCTTCCAATAAGTATTTTACTGGTGTCCCAATAACGGCCGCAGGGGGATTGTTAACACTCCTTACCTTGTTCCACGGGAAAATGCCAGCGATTATCCTTCCTTTTGCCTTTTTTATTCTGTGCTACTTGATGGTTAGTACCATTAAAATTCCTAGCCTTAAGGATATCCCGCTGCCAAAATATGGAATTATCGTCACACTATTTTTGGGATACGCCATATACCTTGTCTTTAAAAAAGAACAGCACCGCTTTCCGTACTTCATATACGTAGCAATACCGCTTTATATCGCTTTTATTGGCTACCAATTAGTTCGGAACAAAAGAAAAAATAGTCCAAAATAAAGAAGGGTGTCAGGCACCATGTGAAATTATCACATGGTGCCTGACACCCTATTTCATTATAAGAATGTATTGGTTCTTGAACTTAGATAACTGTCCAGCTCCAGCACCTAGGGGCTCGGGGGTCATAAGCCAATCCGTCCTGAAGGTAAAAATCAACCTTCACGCCGGCTCGTTTTATGCCTGTCGCCCCTGAAAAAGGTGCTTCCGCTTTTCTAATTACATTCCAAACGACATGACCCAAATGGATCCAGCAACGGTTACGAAGGCAATGAAGAAGCCGTAGATGACGTTGATGATTTGGGATTTACCATCTTCCCCTTCGTTCATATGCATGAACATATATAATTGAAGGGCAGCTTGGATTACAGCTAAAGAGCCTATAATCCAGAGGATGGTTGTAAAGGGAAGAGAGGTTTTTAGTGCCACACCAAGTGCAGCAAAGGTTAGTACCAATGACATGATAAAACCTAACACGTGCGTAAGCGGAAACCCCTTGGTATTTTTAGCCATTTATGCCACCATCCTTGCTAAATACACAAATGTGAAAATAAAAATCCAGACAACATCTAAAAAGTGCCAATATAGACCGATAATAAATGTTTTACGGGCAGTAACAGGTGTTAAACCTCTTTTTAATATTTGAATAATCACCATTGTAGCCCAGCCGATACCCATGCTCACGTGCAGTCCATGAGTACCAAGTAAAACAAAGAAGCTAGATAGAAAAGCACTAGTTTGCATTGTTGCTCCTTCGTGCACATAATGGATGAACTCCGTAATCTCCATGAATACGAAACCCGCACCAAGTAGAAGGGTAATAATGAACCATAATAATAGACCATTACGGTTATGGCGGCGCATCTCATAGATCGCAAGACCACAAGTAAAACTACTTGTTAAAAGAAGTATGGTTTCAATCATCACATCTTTTATTTCAAAAAGGTCCTTTGGTGTGGGACCACCTGCGTACCTCGCACTTAGAACAGAAAAGACCGCAAAGAGAGTTCCAAAGAGGACAATCTCAGCTCCTAGGAAAATCCAGAATCCTAGAATATTCATCCGGTTCTGTTCTGTTTGATATTCGAGCGGTAAGGCTGTATTTACATTAGCTGACATGGCTGTTCCCCCCTTTATCGACGTTACGCCATGCTTTTTCCGTTTCCTTTATTTCGTCAACAGTAACATGGAAGCCATCGTTATAATCAAACGAACGAATGATTAATCCAATAATTATACCAACAGAGGCAACAAGAGCCGCAATTTTCCATTCAAAGACAAGGAAGAATCCGGCGATGCCAAAGATAACCCCCATATAGATTGGTAAACCTGAATTACTTGGCATATGGATTTCTTTAATTTCGTCGTCTTTCAGGGTCAATCCTTCGTTATCCTTTTTCATATACCAGAAGGCATCAACAGATTTCACTTCAGGTAATTTTGCAAAGTTATAGAATGGAGGTGGTGAAGCAGTAGCCCATTCTAAGGTTCTTGCATTCCAAGGGTCATTTGAAATATTTCGGTCCGCATAGCGTGCACTCCAATAAATGTTATAGCAAAGAGCACCAAAGCCGATAGCTAAAATCACTGCGCCAATGGTAGATAACATGAATAATGGTGCATAGCCTGATTCAGCTGAATACGTGTATGAACGGCGGACAGCACCGTCTAAGCCTAGGAAGAACATAGGCATAAACGTTAAGTTAAATCCAATCGTAAAGAACCAGAAATGAATTTTACCAATTTTTTCATTTAGCATATGCCCGAACATTTTTGGCCACCAGTAATATAACCCGGCAAACACCGCAAACACAACACCAGGAATTAACACATAGTGGAAATGAGCGACAAGGAATAGGGTATTGTGATATTGATAATCTGCAGCACCCATGGCAAGCATTACCCCAGTTACACCACCAATGATAAAGCAAGGAATGAACGCAAGCGCCCACAGCATCGCTGTTGTAAACTCGATTCGACCTTTTCTCATCGTGAATAACCAGTTAAATATTTTGACACCAGTTGGAATAGCAATCATCATCGTCGTAATGGAGAAAACAGAGTTGACTCCTGGTCCGGCCCCCATCGTAAAGAAGTGGTGAACCCAAACAAGCATACTTAAAAACGCAATTCCCACAATGGAGAAGACCATTGATTTATAACCGAACAGCATTTTTCTAGAAAAGGTTGAAATAACCTCAGAGAACATCCCAAATGCTGGAAGAACCACGATATATACTTCAGGGTGACCCCATAACCAAAATAAGTTGGCCCACATCATATCCATACCGCCACCGCTTAAGGTGAAGAAGTGCGTTCCAAAGATCCGGTCAAAGGTCATCAAGGCAAGTGCAACAGTGAAAATTGGAAAGGAAGCCACAATAATAACCGATGCAATGAATGAAGTCCAAGTAAACATTGGCATTTTCATTAGTGTCATGCCTTTAGTTCTCATTTTTAAGATAGTTACGATAAAATTAATTCCTGTCATTAACGTACCAATCCCGGCAATTTGCAGGGCAATAGCGTAATAGTTATTTCCGATCCCAGGAGTAAATTCTTTACCTGCAAGAGGGAAGTAGGCTGTCCATCCTGCATCCGGGGACCCGCCAATGACAAACGAAATATTAAACAACATGGCACCACTAAAGAACAACCAGAAGCTTAGAGCGTTAAGTTGTGGGAATGCCACGTCACGCGCACCAATTTGCAGCGGAATCACCACGTTCATTAAACCAATTAATAATGGCATCGCCGCAAACAAAATCATGATCACACCGTGTGTGGTAAAAATTTCATTGTAATGCTGCGCATCTAAAAATTTCATCTCTGGACGAGAGGTTTGAGCCTTCATTAAAAGACCGTCTACGCCTCCCCGGAAAAACATCAGCACACCAGAAAGAATGTACATAATCCCAATCCGTTTATGATCAACGGTTGTCAACCATTCTCTCCAAAGCCATTTCCATTTCTTTAAATAGGTAACCCCTGCTACAATTCCTATCATTGTTAATAGAATCGCAATCTGAGAACCTAGTATTAATGGGTTGCCGACGATAAAAAAGTCATGCCAATTAATGCCCATTGTGCTCACCTCCATCTGATTTTTCGCCCATGTCCATACTTTCCATTCCATCCATGTCCATGGAATGACCATTTGTTTCTTTCTCTTTAAAAATCTTTCCTTTGACGCCATGTACTTCGTACAATTCAGGATTTGTATAAGTTTTAGAATTCATATCAGCATGATTTACCCAGGCTAGATGAGTTCCCAGGAATGTTTCACGACCTAAGTGTGTAGGCTTAAGAAGTTGATTGTATTTCTTTTCAGTTAACTTTGGGGCAGTATCCTTGACTTCCTTTACCCATTTTTCAAAGGCTTGCGGGGATTTCGCTTCAACTGTAAATTCCATATCAGCATATCCCTTGCCGTTAAAGTTTGTATTTCTACCTAGAAATTCTCCAGGCTTGTCTGCTGTGAGATACAACTCTGTCTCCATCTTGTTCATAGTATACTTTTGACCACCTAAAGCAGGAACCCAGAAGGATTGCATTGTACCAGCAGAGGTTAACTTAAACTGTACCGGAGTACCAGCAGGAATATTCACATAGTTCACTGTCTCGATCCCTTGTTCCGGATAGCTAAAAATCCACTTCCAATCAGCTGATGTTACATTAATGGTAATAGGTTTTTTATTTTCATACCCGGCAGGTACTTTCTCTAATTTATAGATTGTTTTAACAGTAGGAATCGTTAAAGCAATAACAATCAGAATAGGAATGACAGTCCAAATAATCTCTAATTTTGTACTTCCGTGTTCTTCAGGCGGTTCGTAATCTGCATTTTCAGGTTTCGCACGATATTTCCAAATGATATATCCAAATAAACCGAATACAACGACAACCACTAACAGCATAAAAATAAGTGACCAGTTAATTAATTCTAGAATGTCACGTGCGGCAGGGCCTTTTGGATCAAAGACGACCATATTCGTACAGCCGCTTAAAAGTAAAGTTGGTACTAAAGCTAACAGTGGAATGATGTAGCTTTTTTTAAACATGAATATTTCTCCCTTCTAGAATGTTCATTTTTTGATATGATTATCGTGAATTCATTCACAAATAAAACCAGACTAATTCCTTTCTTCTTTGTTAGAGATGGATTAATTTAAATTAATTATTATTTAATATTAATTAGTCTATAGGTATTTCCTAAAATCTATATTAACAACTTTGCTGTGATGTTAATATAGGTTTTTGGATTAAATTGTGACAAATTTGTTAAGGTTTTAAAATCCCTTCCTAGGAAAAATTAGGTAAGTTGATTTTACAAAAAGTGCATTTATGTCTTTTGTTGTTTCAAAGCTAAACATTGTCTATTTTGGATTTAAAGTGGGATAATATAAAGGAATACATAGATAGAGGAGAGCAAAAAATGAAGGTAAAAGTTAATCGGAATGCAGCAAAAGCATTGAAGAAAATGATGGAACAAGAAGAGGCACAAGGGAAATTGTTTCGAGTATATGTGACAAGTATCCACGGGGACCACGCCCATTATGATTTAAAGCTTGATACTCTAACAGAAAATGATGTGGTGGTTACAAGTGATAAAGAAATTGACTTTATTCTTGATAAAAATGATCCGACCTTAAATAATATCTGGATTCAATATTTCCAATTACCAAAAGAAGAATGGCTAATTACCAACCCAACAATGGGCGTACATCATCACCATTAATAAAACAAGAAAAAACGCTTGTGAGTTCACTGCGTTTTTTTTTTGACTATATTCTTTTCTTTCTATTGAAAATTATTCAACACACTTTTTCGAGGATAGGATATATGAAGTAGTCCATTATAAATTTGTGTTTGCATTAAATGTGCATTTGTTGGTTCTGGAAGTTCAATGACGCGTTCAAAATCACCATAGATTCGCTCTCTTTTCATTTCCATTTCAAATGGTAGAACCGGCTTTATTCTGCCATTAATTTTTAAATGTGTATTTGTGATTAAGTTAATTGAAAGATCTTCTTGATTTACTCCAGGTATTTCAACAATAATAAAATAATAATGTTCATTTTGATATAAATCAAATTTTGGATTACATACCGCTTCTCTAAAAAATTCATCAGGATGTTTTTGCTTAAGTACACTAGACCAAAAATTGCTCTCTCTATACTCATTTGTAATCTCTAGCCATTTTCTCATTTTTTCTATATCCATCTTACTACTCCTTTAAAGTTGATTGGCAATAGGCATAGAAGGGTTAGCTATTTGATCCTGATCACTAATATCTGTATCTATATTACCTGAGTTCATAAGAGAAGAAGCAGGTGAAAAATCACCTAAAGAAAAATTTGCTCCGACAAATTTACTATTAGCAGTATGGCTGTTATGCACAGTGGGACCGATATCAACATTTCCGTTTTGCGCAGCTCCATTAATCTTAAAATTTAAAATATTTATTTGAAATGGCATATCATAAAACCCCTATAATGTTAGATTGGTGGTACAGGTTGAATGGGTTGGTTTACATTGGAAACATCAGTAGTTCCAATTGAAGTTTGATCATTGACGTCAGGATCATTTAAAAGGTTTTCCATCATTGCTTCAGTCGGTGAAGTATCTCCATATGAAGCATTAATTCCTTGTGATTTACTATTGGAAGTGGGACTATTATGAGCTGCTTCCCCTATAGTTATGGAACCATTTCCCGAAATACTATTGATTTTTAAATAATATAAATTGATTACAACCGATGGCATCTTTAAACACCTTTCTATCCTTTGGCTTATGGGTACTATATGCAAAAGAGTGCCTATATGTTACTTTATGGTACTCATGTGTTATGGATATATGTAAATTCGCAGGTGGTTTTCTTTGTTTAACGTAAATGTATTATGTAAACTTAATTGTTTGATTAGTTTTTAGTAATGGTGTTAATCTTATAATGGGAAAAGTTAGAAGGGAGCACGTTAATACATATGGATAATTTTAAAAATGATGTTGAAATCAAATTAGTAGCACTGGATATGGATGGCACACTTTTAAATAACAAAGGCCAGATATCGGAAGCAAATCGCCAGGCAATCAGAGCTGCAAAGGATAAAGGGATTTTTGTCGTTCTAAGTACTGGACGTTCTGTGATTACTAGTCGAGAGCATGCTGATTCATTGGAGCTGAATTCATATTTGGTAACGGTAAATGGAAGTGAAATTTGGGATGAGAAAAGGGAATTAGTGGAAAGGAATTTGGTCAAATCGGAACTGGTTGAGTGGATGTGGGGGTTATCTCAACAGCATAACACAAAATTTTGGGCGATTAGTACGGAGCGAAATTGGCATAATGAAATGCCGGCTGACCTACATACACTGGAATGGATGAAATTTGGCTTTAACATCGATGATGACGCAACAAGAGCACTAATCTTTAATGAATTACAGGCTAAAGGTGAATTTGAATTAAGCAATTCAACCCTGAAGAACATTGAAGTAAATCCAGCTGGAATAAATAAAGCGAAGGGACTTGGGATTGTTTGCAGCCGGCTGGGTTTGGAAATGAAAAATGTTATGGCCGTAGGAGATAGCCTTAATGATTTAGCGATGATCAAAGCTGCGGGTTTGGGTGTAGCAATGGGAAATGCTCAGGATACGGTAAAGGAGTCCGCTGACTGGGTAACAGCAACCAATGAAGAGGATGGAGTAGCGCAGGCAATCCGTAAATGGGTGCTGTCAAAATAAAATATGGACGATAAAATTTTTTAGGAATTAGTTTGGTATATGCAATCCATAAATGGGTAAAAATAATTGGGCAAGTCAATTTGCAATTTACATGTAATTGTTACATGCTAGGAGGCTACAAAAATGGAAAATGGTAAAGTAAAATGGTTTAACGGTGAAAAAGGTTTTGGATTCATTGAGCGTGAAGGTGGAGAAGATGTATTTGTTCACTTCTCGGCTATTCAAGGCGAAGGATACAAAACATTAGATGAAGGTCAAGAGGTTACGTTTGAAATTGAAAGTGGTCAACGTGGACCACAAGCAGTAAACGTCCGTAAAGCATAATGACCCGCCGATAAAACAGGCCCAAGCATTTGGGTCTGTTTTTTATTGGAAAAAGCACTCTGTGTGAACAATGAATGAGCGTCCCATTTACAAAAAACCCTCTACAAAAATGTAGAGGGTTGGTTTAACGATTGATTTCCTTGACTCTGCCAACTTGACCATCTGTCAGCCGCACTTTAATGCCATGAGGGTGAAAACTTGACTTGGTCAATATATCCTTAACAGTTCCCTCAGTGAGTTTCCCACTTCTTTGATCTGCTTTTAGGACTATTTTGACTAAAGTTCCTGGGACAATGTCTACTCTATTTTGACCACTAGACACCCATTTTTCTCCGTGAATTACTTACTTTTTTAGTCTGCTGGCTTTGCAGCTTTTTAGTTGCCTGTGAGCTATTTGAGCTTGGATTTCCTCCGGCTGCTTTGTTTTTCTTATTTTCCAACTGCTGTTTCATCGCTTCTTGAAGACTTATTTTCTTCTTCGGTTCTTCCTGTGGATTGGTTTGGTTTGAATCACTCATAAAAAATCCTCCTATTAAAGTGTTAACTACATTATAAGCTATATTCGTCCAAATTAAAATTTAACAATTAATTCTTTAACTTGCCTTAAAATGTTCATATTCTTTAAAATATTCTTATAATCATGTTAAAATATGGTAGAATGAACATGAGTGACGTCCGCGGACAATTTTAATCACAACTAAGGGCTTACTAACATTAAAATAAAAATTTTTGGACGTTATTTCTCATTTTTGGAATAACGTCATTAATTTTTAATACCTATGTAATAGTGGGTACATGTTATCCTGTTGATAATCAATATTAATTTATATTAATTATAATTTAGTATTGATTTTAATAAGATTTATATTATAATTTGTTTAAGCTTAAAAAAATAGTTTATGAGGTGATCAAATGGGTAATGGCAACAAACATTTAACAACAGGAAATGGAGCACCAGTCGGTGATAATCAAAATTCGATGACGGCTGGATCACGTGGACCAACATTGATTCAAGATGTACATTTACTAGAAAAATTGGCACACTTTAACCGTGAGAGAGTTCCTGAGCGTGTGGTCCACGCCAAAGGTGCCGGAGCACATGGCTATTTCGAAGTGACCAATGATATGTCAAAATATACAAGAGCAAAATTGTTTAATAGCGTTGGAAAACGTACACCTATGTTTATTCGCTTCTCAACTGTTGCAGGTGAACTTGGTTCAGCTGATACAGTTCGCGATCCGCGTGGCTTTGCTGTTAAGTTTTATACGGAAGAAGGAAACTATGATTTAGTAGGGAACAACACGCCAGTCTTCTTCATTCGCGATGCGATTAAATTTCCTGATTTCATTCATACTCAAAAAAGAGATCCTAAAACCCATTTGAAAAATCCAACTGCAGTTTGGGACTTCTGGTCACTGTCACCTGAATCCTTACACCAAGTTACCTATTTAATGGGTGACCGAGGACTTCCAGCAACACTTAGACACATGAATGGCTATGGCAGCCATACCTTTAAATGGGTTAATGCGGATGGGGCGGCAGTTTGGGTCAAATATCACTTTAAATCCGAACAAGGTGTTAAGAATATGGCACCAGAGCTTGCTGGTAAGTTAGCTGGAGATAATCCTGATTACCATACGGAAGACTTATTTCATGCAATTGACAAGGGTGACTTCCCAGCATGGAGACTCCATGTTCAAATCATGCCTTTTGAAGATGCCGAAAAGTATCGCTTCGATCCGTTTGATGTCACAAAGGTATGGTCACATAAGGACTACCCATTAATCGAGGTTGGACGTATGGTGCTCAACCGTAATCCGGAAAACTATTTTGCAGAAGTCGAGCAGGCCACATTCTCTCCTGGAACAATGGTCCCTGGTGTTGAGGCTTCGCCGGATAAAATGCTTCAAGGCCGACTATTTGCTTATTCGGATGCCCACCGCTATCGTGTAGGACCGAATCATAATTTGCTCCCAATTAATCGTCCAAAGGTAGAAGTAAATAACTATCAACGTGATGGGGCGATGCGTTCCGATCATAATGGTGGTGGTGCGGTTTACTATGAGCCAAACAGTTTTAGAGGACCAAAGGAGGAACCTGAACATAAACAAACTGCCTTCCAGGTTAATGGCCTTGCAGAACAAGTAGCCTATGATCAAAATGACCACTACACACAAGCCGGTGATTTATATCGCTTAATGTCAGCAGACGAGCGTGCCCGCTTAATTGAAACAGTGGTAGGCGCAATGAAGCCAGTTGAGAGGGATGACATAAAGCTTCGTCAAATCCAACATTTCTACAAAGCAGACCCAGAATATGGTGAGAAAGTAGCCAAAGGGCTAAATCTAGCTATTCCTCAAGAAGTAAAGTGACTATTAAACTAGTAAAGGCCGTTCATTTAGTTGAGCGGTCTTTTTTCAAAGTAACAGGAGCTGAGGTCTCGTCAGTTTTTTAAATGATTAGTCGAACTATTTTTGCAGGAATTTATGGGCTATGATTAGAATTATATTAATATGATGATTCAAAAGGGGGATTAGCATGAGTATCCAGGTAATAGAAAAAGAAGAAATGAAAGTTGTTGGGATTTCATGGAATGGCACTTACTCACAAATCAGTAAACTTCCACGTCTTTTTCAAGAAATGGTTAATCGACTAGAAGAAGTATCCTATCAAACGAAAGAACCTGTCTTGATTGCACCTTTTCATAGCCGGGAAACAGAGTTCACCTATTATGTAACAACGCCCGTAGAAAAAATTGACGAAATTCCCGAAGGTATGGTTGGATTTACGATTCCGAGTAAAAATTATGTTTTTGCTACCCATAAAGGAAGGCAAGAGGAAGTCGAAAATACATATCAACAAATATATGCCTGGATGAAAGAATATGGCTATGAACAGGATCACAATGCATTAAGTATAGAAGTATATAAAGAAGAGCATAATCATCTTTATGCTTCTGGGGAGCTTCACTTTGATATTTATTTACCAGTAAAGACTTATAAAGAGTAAACTAATTCTTTCAATGGAAGCAAGCTAAGGGAAGAAGCAATCACCTTAGCTTATGGATTTTATGTGAAATAACAATCAAATAATTTTAGTATGAAAATACTTTTTAGTGCGTTTCCCTTTACTGTTACCATAGATTATACTATGATTAATTTAAGAATTGAATATTCCTTCGGGGTCGCGTGACGGTCATAACTCAACCGATTGAAGTTAATTAAAAAGCCTGTGTTAAGGCTATTTAAAAGTGGTTTCTTTGATTTCAATTACTGGTCGTTCACCCAAACCACCTGAGTGGGATTTGAGACATTCGATTTGAACCGTATCAAAAATGGTGGTTAAGATTCGTTTTCGATTCTCTAACGAGATATCCTGCCATTTGGTTTTAATGTTTTCGATGATAGTATTAATCACTTCAGATGTTGGAGTTTCTTGGTTAATTTCGAGAGAGCGAGTTAATTCGTTCTCTTTTTCTATTTCGGCATTCATTTTTTCTTTGTAATCCTTTTTCGTTAGATCTCCATCCACATATAACTCTTTCCAGCGCGCTTTCCGTTCTTCAATCCGTTTTAGTTCTTTCTTGATTTCTTTTGTATCAACTTCTTGCTGATCAGGAGCGTCGGTTTCAACTGGTAGATATTCAAGAGATTTAATAAATTCTTGTTCAATGGTATCCTCAGCAATTACAGGCATATCACAAATTTTATATTCAAAGCGGCCAGAGCATTTATAAAACCGGTGCACGGTTCCGTCAGCTCGATTCCTTTTTCCACCTGACATGGAATGTCCGCAGCGGGCGCATCGTAGAACAGAAGAAAAAGGATAAACCGTTCTTGATTTCCAGCCTGTATTTTTACGGTCTTTCCGTTTTTTCTTGATTTCATCATAATTTTCCTTTGTGATGATAGCTGGATGGTTTCCTTCGACTATCACTTCCTCATAGGTACGGTTGCCTTGCTTCGTACGGTAATTCCACCTTAGAGCTCCATAATAGACAGGATTGGTCACTACATAGTCTACAGCACTATGATTCCAGTGAGCGCCTGTTCTTGTTCGTATCCCGTTTTTATTTAGTTCCTCAGTGATCATCTTTTTACCCTTGGTATGAAATGCTTCGAACATCCATCGTACCCACTTCGCCTCTACTTCATCAATAGCCAACTTACCTTGATCGTCCAGATAATAACCAAAAGGAGCACGGCCTCCATTACGGGAACCTTCCTCGTGCTTTCTAGCCATCCCCATATAAGTTCTCTCTGCCAGCTGCTCTCGTTCAAATTGGGCAAGAGAAGCAAAGATATTGATTAACAGTTTGCCTTGAGCTGTTGTCGTGTCATAGGGCTCTGTGACACTTTTAAACGCAACCTTATTTTTTTCGAAAGTGTTTAGAAGAATATTGATATCCGAAACATTTCTGGATAGACGGTCTAATTTGTAAACCAATACCACATCGAAATGAGGAATATCTGATAATAACGACTGTAGCTGGGGGCGCTCCATGTCCTTTGCTGATCTGCCTTCCTCAACATATTCCTTGTAAATTGTCCAGCCTTGAGAAAAGCAGAAGGCTCTCATTTTGTCTAATTGTGCGGCAAGAGAATATCCTTCTTTTGACTGTTCCTCAGTTGAAACCCTGGGGTATAATGCTGCTTTCATGTTTTCTCACCTCCATCAACCATTATAAATCTAAAATAAAAGGTCAGTACGTGTTAATTATTGGTTACCTCGTTATTAACTACTTGCATTAAACGATTTCCGAATATATTCAATTCAAGTAAATGCTCTAAATAATTCGCATCGATGATCATTCGATTAATGTTATAAGGATCCACATTAAAAAAATTTAGTTGTTTCTTTATGGCCTTTAAATTGATGGCAAAATCATTTGGATAGGAGGGATGAAGAAACAATTCCATTACATGTGCATCTGAGTCACTATTTTGAAATTCCGACATGGGTAAAAACTCAAATTCATCGTCAATAGGAAAAAGATGCATTTTCTTGCCCCAGTTCACTTCACCACGATTCACCTCAATACAATACCAACGGGGAATAGGGTGACCTTCATCAACATCAAAATAGACCTTGTTTTTTCTTTTTACTTTAGTGGAGAAATATTGCTTGATTTCATTTGGTGAGAATAAATCTTCTAACAAAGGATAAGTTTCCATTTCATATTGCTCCTTTTCTTCAGCAATTTTAGTAGGCGGGACAGGTAGACTAGGTAAAAGAATATCTATTTTAGATTGAAGAATCCGCCGTTTGATTTGTTCTACTCTCTTTCTTGCTAATGATTCCGGGACTTTAAATACCATTTGTATCAACTTAATAATCTGATACTCGTAGGGCGGAAGTTCAAGTTCCTTTAGCATGAAAAAGGGGATAGCAGCATAAAGTTGAAATTGATTTGCCTGAGCTTCCTGCAGCTCCCTAAATTTTTTACTCATATTCTTGGTTTGATCCCCACAATGTAAGATGGGATGACCTAGTTCATGAAAGAAGATCTTTCTTTGATTTTCTTCAGTTTCGTCAGGATCCAAAAAAATTACGGAAAAATCATCTTCCCAAATCGCCCGTTGCGGACCATTATTTGAAATGTCTAATTCTATTTGAAAGAGATTTGCTACATTTCGAATAGCTAAATCAGAAGGAGTTAATATATTTCTCTCCATGAACATTTTTTCTATTTTCCGTTCGGTTTCAGTGAGAGTATATCCACTTAGCACTGTACATTCCTCCAAAACTAATCAATTATATTGTTATTATACGAATATATGTTCGATTTTACAATAAAAAGAAAATGTCCCTATTATGGACATTTAAAAATAGAATTACTGAAATCATATTTATTAATTTATTCACTGAATACTTTTAAAAAATTCATCAACGTTATCCACTTTTGAAACTAAATTTGGAATATCTTTAAAAGAAAGATTTGATAAGCAACTTCTCAAATAGTATGTTTTCTCATTGGTATTTTTGTTCGTTCTGTACCCCAACTTTGCATTAATAAAGCCAGTTTGTTCAACGATTGGATTCTCCGATAAGAATTTAGCAATTTCATTCGATTTTACTGTGTAAAGTGTAGTGTCTTCTTGTTTATTATAATATTGTCCGATCAAATATCCCACAATTGAACTACCTTGCATTAGTATAGAGGACACAAAAAAATCACTTATTGGATTGCCCTTGTCAACTGAATATACACCAGTTGATAGTTTCATTAATTTTTTATATGAATCAGAATTAGGAAGGACTATCCTAATTCCCTCAAAGTCTTCATAGGAACCTAACGATTCAATTTCTTCTGGAGTATAATACACCCGTTTTTCCTCTTGTGTAGCAATGTCAGTTGCTGGTGCTTCTTGTACCAATTGGTTTTGCATAACATTATCAAATTTCTCACTAATTAATTCAGATAAAGCTTCGTGGATACTTTTTTGGATCAGAGGTCGAGCAGTATTAATAAATTGCTGTGTAACTTTAAATTTAAAACGTTCTTTTATGACAAATCTAATGAAATCGTCATTAGGAGTATCGAAAATCTCCTTAATCACTGACTTAAAAGATTGAGAGTAAATAAGTGATTCGGCCATAATTTTTATGCTTTCATAATCGTAAAGGTTTTTAGAAAACTTAATCAAATTGTTAAAATCTTCATCAGTATAGTTTGTAATACTAAATACAAAAAACGGCTTGGGATCCATTATATTTGCGTCATTTAGATCAGTAAAAAAATGATACTCTACTCCGTTTGTTAAGATGCCCAGTCGAACGCTAGGAAACGTACTAAAATATCTACTAAGTTGCGGAGCGCTTTTTGTAATTTTATTGTTTACAGATTTAGCTTCAACAAAAATTTTGGGTACGCCATTCACAAAAATAGCATAGTCGACTTTTTCATTTTTTTTATGGAAATCTGCTGTGAATTCTGGTGTTACTTCTTGAGGGCTATAGATATCGTATCCAAGTCCTCTGAGGAGCGGTAAGATTAAAAACTGTTTCGTTGATTCCTCATTTTTAATAAGATCTTTGTTATCATTAACTACTTTGTTTAATGTATCTAACGTTTCAATAAGATTCACTTTTAGTGTTCTCCTTCGCCCCTAATTAATTTTTACATTATCATTATGTAATCCCATGTTCGTGTGAAAAAAGTCCTTATGTTTTTCCAAAATAAAAAGACACCTAGCCAAAAAAATATAGGTCTTGGTGTCTTTTTATTTATCTTCGTTGCGTTCTTTAGTCATTTTCCTCTTTTTCAGTTCCCGGAAAATTTCAAGTTGGATTTCTAAATGTTCTTTTTCTTCATCCGTTAAATTGTCAAAATCGTGGAAGGCGGTGTTGATTTCTTCGTTTTTCTTTTTTTCATCTGTATCAATATAGCCAGCTTTACTCATTAATTCGTCATAATCAACTTTTAATGCTTTCGCTAATTTTGCAAGCGTTTCAGGCTTGGGATTTTCTCTTTTCCCATTCTCTATCCTAGAAATTTGAGCAGCACTTACTCCAGCATATTGAGCTAATTGGTTTACGCCTAAATTTTTTGATTCTCGTATCTTCTTAATATAAGCTCCAATTTCGGTTGTTTCTTCCGAATTCACTTTTTTCACCTCAATCGGAAAATAGTATCTACCTTTATTTAAATACAATATTACCTACAGGTAAATGGTTTGTTGTTAAAAGTATTACCCGTAGGTAAAAACGGTAAATATTACACAATCGAAAAGTTGTTGTAATTTTTTTTGATTTATCTATTGCCTACTGGTAACGATAATGTTATATTATTACCAAGAGGTAACAAATGGGAGGTGACACAGTGAAACTAACATTGAATGTTGAGAAAGTTAAAGAATATATGAAGTTTAAAGGCTGGGATGAAAGGGCTCTTGCGGAAGAAATGGGCGTTTCTTACGAACAAGTTTACAGAGTGTTTAGAGGACTTCGTAATCCAGGAAATGAATTTATTGCCAAAATTTTAAATGCATGTACAGGAGCTGATTTCGAACAGCTATTTATTTTTGAAGAGGTGTTACCTCCGGGGAATGACAAATCTAACATTACTAGCTAAGGAGGCAATCATGAGCAATCTCATTGAAGCTGCAAAGATGGCAGAAATTCGGGTGGCTTTACTCAATTTACTTCTGCACCTGTCAGAAGATGAGACCTTCACATTGGAAGAAGCAGCAGAAGATGTAAAAGCATTACTCCGTGAAGTGGAAGCTGTTCATTACCCATTTGAATGAAAGGAGGAACTCTCTTGGAAATACGCTTGAATGAAGAGCAGTCCAAAATTCTAATTGCTATTGCTTTGAAAGACTTATTGCCAAAGGAACTGGAAAAGCGAAAGAAAGAAAAATTAGAAGGTTCAAGAAAATAAAAAAGCTTAATCGCACTAGGAGAGGTAGAAATGAATCAATTAGTATTTGCAGAGAAAAATCAAGCAGTTACAACTTCACTTATTGTTTCAGAGGTTTTTGGTAAAGGTCACGACAAGGTTTTGCGTGATATTAGAAACCTCGGATGTAGTGATGAATTTAGACTCGCCAATTTTGGAGAGTCCACATACCTAAATAACCAAAATAAAGATCTACCAATGTTCTACATGAACAAAAAAGGATTCACGCTTTTAGCCATGGGATACACAGGAAAAGAAGCAATGAAATTCAAAGAAGCTTACATTGATCAGTTTGAAATGATGGAACAAGAATTAAACAAGCCAAAAGTTTTATCTGAACGTGAACAACTGGTAGCGGCCATGAAATTATCCATTGAATCTGCGGAAGAAATTGCAGTAGTGAAGGAAGAAGTCAAAGAGGTACGCGGCATGGTAGAAAATCAAATCACCTTGGATCACGGCGAACAAAGAAGGGTGCAAATCGGAATCGCCTCAAGGATTTATGAATTAGAAAGAGATAAAGATTTAAGACCACCTTTATTTGCAGAACTTTACCGTGAAATCAGAAACCGTTTTGGTGTTACCAGTTATAAAGATATTAAGCGAAAAGATATGCAAGCAGCACTACATTACATTGAAGCTTGGGTGCCAAGGATGGTGTTGTCCTAATGATCGCATCATACTTATTCGCTCTAGCTGCATTAATTGTCGGGATTGTCATTGGAGATATGGGGAAGGAGGAGAAAAACAATGAAAAAAGTATTACTCACGAAAGAACAAGCAGAAGCACTGGAAAACGCACTAGAACATTGTGAAGAAAAAGCTGGTGTAATTGAAAACCACGTTCGTGATTTATGGAGTGGAAAAAGAGAACTTTTAAACAGACTATCACTTGAAACTATTACTGTTGCTCTTTACATCGGTTACGAAATTGATAAGTCGCCAGAAGAAAAGATTTTTAATCTTTATCAGTTCTATTCCGAATGGAATAATCCATCGCCTAAAGCGCTTATCAAAAATGTGCTTGATATCTTAAACATTCGAATTAAGGGGGTAAATTGCTAATGAGTTACAGAGAAATTGAAAATCCGATGGTGATTGATGCCCACTGGGAGCACTTAGAGAAACCAAAAACATTTGGAGAATGTGCAGGGTGTGAAGAGGATATTGTCGCAGGTGATGCTTATTATGAAATTCGTTCCAGTATTGAAGTGCTTAAGGTTCATCAAAAGGCAGAATGCTGCCAGCAATATGTTGCTGAAATGGCTTGGTGCCAAACAGCTGGAGAGGAATAAGTAAAACCCCTCGGTGCAACGAGGAGCTTGGTCAGGGATATTGAAATAATCAGCTACTTTCATTGTAGCTAACAGCGGTTTGATTATCAAATGAAAATATTAGGAGGAATGAAACGTGAACATTGATAAAATCAAAGAATTTGTACACTTAGCTGATGAATTACGCGAAGAAGGTGTGTTTGGATTTAGTTTTCATAGTAATGCAGTTCATGTCAATAAAAAGGAATTAATCCATTTTGAAAATCTACAAATCGAAAATAGCGATGGTAGTGAATACCCTTATGAAATTTTCATCGAGGTGGATGGGTATAAAATTTTCGCACTTGCTAAATTCGAGGACATTAAAGATTTACCAGGGCTTGCTGATCATAAAGAAAAACTGAAAGCTGAATTATTAAACCAAATAGCAAAATTAGAACAAGAAGAGGAGGTAGGAGCATGACCCAATTAACACTCACTCGTCTTTCATTAAAAAATTTCAAGGGTGTTCGCGAATTCACGATTGAAATGAATGGTCAAAATGTACGTATTTTTGGGGATAATGCTACTGGAAAAACTACTTTGTTTGACTCGTTTGTCTGGCTCCTTTTTGACAAGGACAGTCAAAACAAAAAGGATTTTTCTATCAAGACCTTAGTTGGCGGGAAAGAACTCCACAACTTGGAACACGAAGTGGAAGCTACCTTCGATATTAGCGGTATTACCCTAACGTTGAAGAAGGTTTATACAGAAAAATGGACCAAAAAGCGCGGGTACCCAACGCCAGAATTTAGCGGTCATACCACTGATTATTTTATCGACGGGGTTCCTTCCAAGAAGAAGGAATATACGGATAAAGTGGATTCGATTATCCAAGAAGATATTTTCAAACTGCTTACTTCACCATCTTATTTTAACGAGCAAGTGAAATGGCAAGATCGCCGAAAAACTCTTCTTGAAATTTGCGGAGATATTGCAGATGAAGAGGTTATCGCAAGCGAGAAATCATTAGCTGCCCTCCCGTCCATCTTGCAAGGACGTTCAATCGAGAATCACCGAAAAGTCATTGCAGCTCGTCGCGCTGAGATTAACAAAGAACTTGATAAGATTCCTGTTCGCATCGATGAAATTCAGCGCACGCTACCTAACTTAGATGGGGTAGAAAAACGATCTTTAGAAACAGATATAGCCCGTCTAAATAGTGAAATTGATGAAAAGATGACATTGATTAACAACATTCGAAACGGAAATGCAATTTCATCTAAACAAAAAGATATTCAAGAAATTGAAATCGCTATGCTTCAAATCAAACAAGATTACCAGGCGAATTCAAACGATAAGGTTTATTCCTTGAAAGCTCGGATTCAAGAGGAAAATTCGAATGCTACGATCCTTCAATCGAAAATCGATTCGATTAAACAGCGAAAACAAATGAATACTTTTAATGTAAAAGACTTAAGTGAAAACAGGGATCGCTTGTTAAAGGAATGGCATGAAGTCAATGACCGAGTATTTACTCACGAGTCGGATTGTAGTTGCCCAACATGTGGACAATCGCTCCCAGAAGAACAGGTTCAGGCGGCAAAAGACAAAACCTTAGCGTCTTTCAATAAAACGAAATCAGATCGCTTAGAATCGATCCAGAAAAAAGGGAAGCAGACCAAAGAAAAACTGGATGAAGTGAAGAATGCTAATGAACAACTCGATCAAGAAATATTAAAAATCCAAGAGCAATTATTGGAGAAAAAAGAGTTTGTTGGAAAACTGAAAGAACAATTAACAGCGATTGAAACAACCATTGTGGACATTTTAGAGATTCCAGAGTATGCGGCGAAATTGCAGGAAAAACAATTCCTAGTGAATGAAATTCGCGAGCTTAGAGAAGCCGCTGACCAGTCTATCCAATCTATTTATGGTGAGGTTGCTGAATTAAAAGTCAAACGTGATCAACTCCAAGGTGAGGTTGGAAAATTTGCGGTCGCGGAACAGTCCCAAATGAGAATCAAAGAATTAGAGGCACAACAAAGACAACTTGCGGCAGAGTTCGAAAAGCTAGAAGGCGAACTTTACCTGACCGAAGAGTTTATCCGCACCAAAGTTAACCTTCTGGAAGAAAGAATCAATAGTAAGTTCAAATACGCCAAATTCAAGCTGTTTGCGGAGCAGATCAATGGCGGGCTTACCGAAGTATGCGAGACGCTTTTTGATGGCGTACCTTACTCCTCAGGTCTTAATAACGCGGCGAAAATCAATGTTGGATTAGATATCATAAATACTCTTTCCGAACATTATGGTTTCTCAGCTCCAATCTTTGTAGATAACGCAGAAGCAGTCACGAAATTGATTGATACAAAGGCACAGGTCATTAGCTTGGTCGTTTCGGAAATGGATAAGGTTTTAAGGGTTGAACATATAGATGATTCATTAATTACCGTAGATTGTGAGGTGGTCGCATGAGTGGAATCGTAACAGTGAAGGTTGTCACTGGCTTTAACTCCGATGGAGCTAGTCACGAAACATTATATATCAATGATAAAGAACAAATTAGCACTTACCCACTTTATGAATGTCCAGAAGATGCAACGCTGGAACGTGATATTGTAGGTGCTTCTCGATTCGCAAGCCTATTAGAAAACTTCTTAATCGAGCACAAAGGAAAGAAAGTCAAATTTGTTTATGAAGAAGGAGAGGAAGAAGAATGAGTAATCAACTAGCTTTAATCAAAAAAGACACGGTGGATGTTGTCGCCGCAAAGGTAAAGGAATTTCAAGAAAAAAATGAGCTTCATTTCCCTGCTAATTACAGCCCGGAGAACGCCATGAAATCAGCATGGCTTATCTTACAAACCACAAAGGACCGCAACCAAAAACCTGCATTAGAGGTTTGTACAAAGGATAGTGTTGCCAACGCTCTTTTAGATATGGTGGTTCAAGGACTAAATCCAGCTAAAAAACAAGGATACTTTATCGTTTATGGAAATCAATTAACCTTTCAGCGGTCTTATTTCGGAACAATGGCCGTTACCAAACGCGTAACCAGTGCAAAAAGCATCGATGCAGCTGTCATTTATGAAGGTGACGAAGTAGATTACGAAATGGTAAACGGCCGTATCGCTAATCTTATCCACAAACAGAAATTCGGAAACATCAATAAAGAAAAAGTTCAAGGATCATATGCAACCATCGTTATGAATGACGGCACCGTCTATCACGAATTAATGACCATTGAGGAACTTCGGAAAGCTTGGAGTAAAGCTCAATTTTGGGCGAAAGGTCAGGCAGTTGAGAAAGAAGGTTCCACCCACGATGAATTTAAACAGGAAATGGCAAAGAAAACCGTCATTAACCGGGCTTGTAAGAAATTCATGAATTCCTCAGACGATAGCAGTTTAGTCATGCAACATATTAACCGCGCTGACGATGTGGCAGAAGAAGCTCAATTGGAAGAAGAAATCAAAAATAATGCGAATGGCGAAATTATCGATGTGGAGTTTGAAGAAAGACCGGATCTGCAGGAATTACCACAAGAACCACCTATGGAACCGGTAGGAAGTGCGGATCCGTTTTGATTGAGATAACAGCTCTCGCATCCAGTAGCAAGGGGAACGCTTACCGAGTGACAGACGGAACGACTCCCCTCCTCTTGGAGTGTGGAATCAGCTATAAAGCAATTCAAAAAGGTCTGAATTTTCAAACGTCATCGATTGCAGGATGTTTAGTTACACACGAACATTCTGACCATTGTAAATCCATCAAGGATGTAATGAGGGCAGGAATCGACGTGTACGCTTCAAAAGGTACCATCGAGACTCTTAATATTACCGGGTACAGAATCAAGCCTGTGAAAGCCCGTGAACAGTTTCAAATAGGCACCTGGACCATACTCCCTTATGAAGTTGAGCATGATGTTTCGGAACCGATTGGGTTCCTGCTAGTTAATCAACAAGGAGAGAAGTTGTTGTTTGCGACAGATACTTATTACATTCGCTATAAGTTCCAAGGGGTGACTCACATCATGTGTGAATGTAACTACTCTATGAATATTCTAAACGAAAACATTGCTAGTGGATTAGTTCCGAAAGTGATGAAAAAACGTCTTATGCGCTCCCACTTTAGTTTGGAGAACGTGAAGGAATTTTTAAAGGCTAATGATTTATCTAAGGTTCAAGAAATATGGTTGCTGCATCTTTCGGATACAAATTCGGATGCCAGTCTATTTAAAAGTGAGATCCAAAAAATTACTGGAAAGATGGTGTTTGTTCCATGAAATTGAGCGACATTGAAAATCATTTTATCCAGCAACAAAAGTTATTAGGTAATCTAGCGGATTCTGAACAATTCCTTATGATTTTCTCGCTCATTGAACAAGTGCGGGAATTGAGGGAGCAAAATGACAAGTTAACCGTTTTGAATCGTCATTATTACAACCATTTTTACAATGGCAATATCGGTAAGATGGTGGAGGATTTTAAATATTTGATGGAGTGAAAAATATGGCAACTGAAAAAACAGGGATGTACGGAATGTGGAGTGTTAAACAAAAGCGGTTTATATTCGGAATCCAAGAACCGAGCAAGAATAAGGCAATTAAAGCGTTAGAAAGAGAGATTGGGTACTTTAACCCTTGGTATTTCAGGGCAAAGGCAATCGTTGAAGGTCATGAAAATATGTTGGGAAATGGACTGGGGAAAGAACTAAAAAAGGAGGAGTAACCCTCCCGTTTTTTTAACCAATTGGCGAAATTTGAGGAACGAAAATTAGTATAAAAATTTAAAAGATTCATAGGGGGTGAGGGCTTGGCGGATGTACAACCAGAACACGGATATACGAGGATTGCGCACGAAATTTTAGAGTATATGGCAAAAATTAAGCTAAGCCCAACCCAGTATCGGATCCTTTTCCTCGTGTGGCGGTATACGTACGGATTTAATCGAAAAGAACATGATTTATCACTATCTTTCCTTAGCGAAGGAACCGGTTGTGATAAAAGACAAATTCAAAGAGAGCTCACAGGTTTAGAAAATAAAAAAATCATTTTTCAAAACATAAAAAATGGTGCTTACAGAAAAATATCTTTCAATAAAAATTACGAGCAATGGGCAACCATTGGTGAAACAACCATTGGTGAAACTGTCAACACTGCCATTGGTGAAACTGTCAACACTACCATTGACGATTTCACCAACCAAGAAAGAAATAATTTAAAGATAAATATAAAGATAAAGGATGATGATATGCAAACCAATTATTTTACTGAATATGAAAAAGCATTCGGATATCCTCCTGCTCTATTAATATCTGATTTTACCTACTGGATAGACAGTGAAAAGAGTCAATTCACAGAACCAGAGGAAATTATCATTGAGATTATCCATCGAGCTAAAAAAGCCATCCCTAGGAATCCAGCAAAGTATATTTCTAAGATTCTTAAAGACTTACACGATATGGAGCTCTATTCCTTAGAAGCGGTAGAGGCTTATAACAAAAAGTTTGATGAAAAAATGTCTAATGGAGGAGCGAATAATGGCAAGAAATATCGCAGAGGTAATGGCAGATCTGCAAGCGAGAGTCCAAAAGAGTCAATCTTCGGAAACAAAGTTGGCCGATACTGAAAACTATAGCTGCCCATCTTGTAAAGATAAGGGATTTACCCTTGAAAATGTTCCTGCTTTAAATCATGAGGGGAAACAAAGGGAATGGCCCAATGGAAATCCGATGTTTATCGAAGTTCTAAAAGATTGCGTTTGCGCCAAAAAGAGACAATCCAACCACTTGATGAAATTTAGCGAGATTACCGAAGAATTCAAAAAGTTGACATTCGGAAGTTTCGTCGTTGAAGGGAAGCCAGATGCCATTCAAGAAGCTCACCAGTGCGCAGTAGATTACTTTATGGAGTTCGACCATATCAAAGGGGAGCGGCACAATTCTATTAGCCTGTTAGGTCAGCCAGGGTCAGGGAAAACCCATTTACTTACTGCACTAGCTAATAACTTGATTATGAAAAAGCAAGTGAGTGTTCTGTATTTCCCTTTTGTGGAAGGATTCAATGATTTAAAAAACGACTTTGATTTACTCGAGGAGAAGCTGACCAAAATGAAGCGTGTCGGTGTACTGTTTATCGATGATTTGTTCAAAGGTAGAACTTTTCCAACGGATTTTCAAATTGAGCAAATGTTTGCAGTTATTAACTACCGGTACCTGAACCACAAACCGATCATGATATCAAGTGAAAAAACGGTGGACGAGCTGTGCGAAATCGATGAGGCATTAGGAACCCGGATTTATCAAATGAGCAAGAATTACACGGTAGTCATCAAGGGAGACAGGAAAGTATTAAATCATAGATTGGTGGGGATGTCATGAGTTACCGAGAGGGAGATTGGATTATTGATAAAATTCACGGTTTAACCGGAGTAGTTCTTCGAGTTTTTTCAGATGGGGTATCAGCTCGATTTGGAACAATGACTGCTATACGATCGAATCACAACATAGAATTAGCCCCACTGGATATCCGTAACGATGATCTGTTAGTCATGCAGCACTTAGCTGTTGATACAGGGGATTATGATTGGTTTTGCAAGATTGGAGAACGGATGGGGGCAGAGATGCATGGATCAATTGGAGAATGTTAAGAAGCGCAATAACGATTTTAAACGATTACTTCAAACAGACGGATTAGGAAAGGTTTTTCTTAGGGATAACTGGGAGAAAATCAATGAGTTTTTAGGTGATTGTACAAAATTAATTAAAGCTATAGAACAACTGCAGGAAGAAAACGGAGCCATGGCAGAAAAACACGCAGAAAAGGATATCGCTATGGCAGAGTTTATGGGAATTATTGATCAGCAACATCAGGAAATTAAAGAATTGAAAAATAAAAGCCGTACTATTCGATTTTTCGAAATGGCGGAGGAAAATCTTAAACTCGCACAGGAAAATGCTCGCTTGAAGGATCGGGTAGGGGTATGACCAACCACATCCACACTTGCCCCAACTGTCACACGAATGGAAACGTGGGCCAGCATAAAAACAAAACGGTAATGATTGATTGTCCCCGCTGCTTTAAAAGTTGGGTTGCTGATTCAAAAATTTGCCCAATGTGCGGTAAAACAAATGGATTTGCGGTAGATGGCCCGTGTGGTCCTTGTTATTCGAAGTTTTACCGGTCCGTTTAGACTGAAAATTCGAAATAAAAGGAGGAAGTAAATTGAATAAAACTCAAGTCGGTGATATGGAACACGCTCTAAGAAATGGCAATAGATTTTATACAGAATCTAACGACAAAAACTGGAACTATTTAGTTGAAAAGGGTTTTGCTTCTAAACATCCAGGATGGGAAAGTGACATGGCTTATTTTCGAGTAACGAGTGAAGGTAAAGAAGCATTAAAACTTACTGATTATCAGCTAGGTAAACTTAAGCACGCATTTGGTTTGGATTATTCAAAGAAGCCATATAGGAATTATTATCAGTGCAATAAAGACAATAATGAATGGGAAGATATGTGCGCTAAAGGATATGCCACAAAAAGAATTTACAAAGAAGATGAAATTGTATATTTCGGAACTTTGAAAGGTCTTAGAGAAGTGTTTCGTCGCAATGTTTCTCAAAAATATTTCGAAGCGATTAATGCGTAGTTCGAATCTACGATGGAGTTAAATGTATCCACCAACAAGAAAAACCGCACAGGAGGGAAATATGAAAGCGTGAGGTGTATGTGAGAATGGGTGTTTTATATAAATCTATGAAGCTTCAAAAGCAGATGAAGAAAAATATGGTGTTGGATAGATTACTTGAATTAGGTATCACAAAAAATCAGTCAGGGAAGCCAGTTCATGAGTGTGATTATGAAGAACTCAAAACATTGTGGGTACTTGCTGAAATGCGGCAAGTGGATATAGATCATCCAGATCACCGATGGTTCAGGTGACGAAAGGGGAAAAAAAGTGGGTCTTTCAGAAAAGCAGAATGACATCATGATTGATACATGGCTCGAAGTGTTGAAAGAAAGAAAACAGCAGAACAAAAAGTGGGGATTGCAAAGGCATCCAATAGGCGTTTGGTTGGCGATTCTAGGCGAGGAATTCGGCGAGGTATGTCAAGCATCCCAAAGCTATTTAAACCTCGTGAGCGCTAAGGAAACCGATGCAAATGATTTGTATAAAGAATTGATTCAAGTTGCAGCTGTTGCCAGTGCCATTGCGGAGCAGATCAAAGAAGAGAGCGGATTGGATGAATAAACGGCAGCGCAGGAAAGTCGAGAAAAAGCAAAAGCAACTGTTCTCCATGATTTTGGACAAGCTATATTACTTGATTGGGAGACGTTTAAATGGCACGGAATAAGTTTGGAAATAAGAAAACGGCTGTTGATGACATCACTTTTGATTCTCAAGCTGAAGCGAAATACTACCAGCAGTTGAAATGGCTCAAACAATCAGGGCAAATAAAGAGTTTTAAACTTCAGCCTAAATTCATGCTGCAGGAAGCATTTAAAAAGAATGGTAAGTCTTTTCGCAAAATTGAGTATAAGGCAGATTTTGAGGTTCATAGATTAGATGATTCTGTTGAGATCGTGGACATCAAAGGCGCTGTAACAAAGGAATTTTCCCTCAAACGGAAGTTATTTGAGAGGAAATACTTAAACTCTATTACTCTACTAAAATATGACAAGAAAAAAGGCTTTGTGGAAATGAAATAAACGAAGGGGAGGGAACGTCTTGCAGAAAGTCATTATTGCGGATGATCGCCCTAAGTGGCAAAGGGAAGAGGACAAACTCATGACTTGCTTCACAAGATGTTCCCTGTATAAAAAATGTTCGAGTCGCATCGGAAAGGATTGCAAGCGATTAGGCGGCACAGAGATTCCTAGATTGAGGTGAGGTAATGGTAAACAAGGCGAAGCAAAAAAGAAGGCTTAGAAAGGCGATATTGAAGCGACAAAGAGTTATCGAGAAAGAAGTGTTAGCAATAGCATGGAGAAATATCTTTGTGAAAAACGGATTTTTGAAAGGGTGAGGATATGAAAGATTATCTAAATTCTACCGAGAAAAATCAATTCATGGTTCTTCAATCAATCGTTCAGATGATGGATGGATTAAGAAATAGTGGAGTAAATGGACCAAAAATAAGCAGCATGTTGGAAGATTGGTCTAAAAGAGACAACATAACAAAAGAAGAACACAAGAACCTCAAAACAGCGGAAACATTCTTAAGAAAGTTTTTAGCCTCGGTTTACGAACGATTAAGCCCAAAAGATCAGGATGTAATAAAGAAAAAATTAATGAAATTTGATTTTAAATTGATTGACGATTTTTCCCTTAAGCAGGTTAACAGAGATACAAATGATAAATTAAAAAACGCTGTTATGCCCAGGATACAGTTTTATGACTGGTGTACTGAAATTATGAACGTGAAATGCAACGGATGCACTAAGAACTGGAATGAATGTGATCTGCATCAGGTATTTGATAACAATTTTGTCCCAGAGTCCGGATTCGATTGTACCAATTGTAAGTATGCGTATCAATTAGATTAATTTGTCGAAGTTTGGTCGAATTAGTTGCAAAGAACGAATTGGAGGGTTTTAAGTTGGAGGTTATTTATGCTCATCCATATTGGACGACTTTATGGCTCATCATAGCTTTTAGTTGTTTAAGTCAAATCGGACAGAAAGATTAAGGCGATATTGACAAATAAAAACCCTCAGGCAAGGAGGAAGCCTGAGGCAAAGAAATGATATGGCAAGGAATTGGCATGTCTAAATGTGCTTAATCCCTTGCTCTTAATTTAATGTTTTACTAATAATATCTTATTTATTCCAATAATTGTAAAATGTGCAATTGACCCAAATTGCGACATACGGAGGCTAAAGGCAAAAACACACAAACGAAGGGGAGTCAATTTGTGTGTTTTGCAACATTTACTATAAGGATTGGGAGTTAAAAAAATGATGCTTTACAGCGTCGATTTTATTATTTTCTAGTTTATAAATTGTATTCTATAAAGGCGTGAATATTAGGAAGATTTATTTCCCCATAATCTTTCCAGATCTAGCGGAACAATTTCTCGACCATTTATTTGTTTATGAATTATAGGATTTTTGAAGGGGTCATAATAATTACCACCATCTTCATTAATATATCGTGCACGTACATCAACACCTAGAATGCTTTTAATATTATTGTGGTAAGTCATTTAAAAAATCATCTCCTTCATTTATTTAATTTTAATTATTATCTTTCTTTGGTTTTAAAAAAATTCAATATTTTTGTGCGTAGTTCGAAGAAATACCGCGATAAGGAAGGTGAGATAATGGGACAAGTTACAACGTGGCAAATGACGGAGGAAGAGCGCCTGGCATATATCGAAAAGCACCCGGTCAAGCCGACGAAAAAAGCGAAGAAAAAAGAAGCGTTTGAAAATATTCATACAGATTATAAATGGCGGGGAGTAAAAGCCAATGATGCTAGATACAAAAACAAAGACCTATAACAAATATCAAGTCTATGAAATTATCAAAGATTACCAGTGGATGATTGGATTGATTAAGGAATATCAATACGAACTTGATGTCCCTGCTTTTAAAGGCGTCGCATCGTATGGTCTAGAAGCATCCCTCCCGAAAGGCCAAGGATTAGTTAGTAAAGCATTAGAACTCGAGGTTGAACGATTAGACGGGCGCTTCAAACGAATCTCAGACTATATCAATAAAGTGAATTTTATTAACGAGAATCGTCACAAGGTAACGGATGAAAAGGAAATGGAAGTGTTAGATTGTATGCTGGATGGCGAGAGCTTAGCGGCCATTGGACGGCATATGGGGATTAGTAAAAGACGCATTGACAAGTTGCGGTCCGATATTGTGGACCGTTTGTGTGAATAAAAATGTACAAAAGATACACTTTTTGACAACAACCTAAAATTATGCAAAGCTTAATTTATTAGATAGATCTCGGACTAAGCGGTGCTGCTTTTGCAGTATCGCTATTTTTATGCAAAAAACATACGAGGTGATGGCTGTGAAATTAGAAGAACGGTTGTCTAAAAAGCAGAAAGAGCAACTAGAACGGATGAAATCACCTAAGAATGAGAAGTTCAGCAAAGAGGATATCGAGGAGCTTATGGGAATAAGGCAACCGACTTATAAACGGCATAAAGGTGCCTTGAGACAGAAGTAGTTATTGTTTAATTAATTAATATTCATAAAATTATGTGTAGTTCATATAATGTAATACAAAGAAAAAAGAACGGAAATCAAACCGTTCTACATGGAATAACCACTATTAGAGATTTTGATGCAAAATCGAAATTCGGTTTCATAGCTAAATTGAATATGATAATTAGTTGAGGCTAAAAAAACTAACAAAACTGTTGTTAAGAAAGTTTCCAAATTATCACCGCCTTTGTTAAAAGATATTTTGCAGTAAAGGAAAATATAACAACATCTTTATTGGACAAGCATTATTTTCTTATATTAAATCCTTGATACATCAACGTTTGTTAACTTAATTCTTATTAGACACGCACTCCAGATATTGGAGTGTTTTTTGTTTGTATTTCTATTCTGTAATATCAAATTAATTAATATTGGTTAGTGGAGGCGGTGAGGATGTAATGAAAGCCATTGAAGGCAAAAGAGGTCGTAAAAACAAATATGATACTCATGTATATCCCCGCTTAGAAGAGATTGGCCACTGGTGCAGAGAAGGACTGACCGAAGAAGAAATATGTAAGAGATTAGGTGTATCCCACGCTTCATTTGCTGAATACAAAAAACAATTTCCTGAATTATTGGATACCCTAAAAACAAATAAGGAAATTGCTGATTATCGGGTAGAAGATGCTTTATATTTGCGAGCTCTAGGCTATGAATACGAGGAAGAAACGTTTGAGGAGTTTCCTATAGACAAGCCATACTTAAACAGTGCTGGGGAATGGGTTAGAACTGAATTGCGGTTAACCAAAAAGGTTAAGAAAAAACAGGCTCCTGACACCACAGCACAAATTTTCTGGTTAAAAAATCGTAAGCCTGATGTATGGAGCGATAAGAAAGAAACAGAACTTTCAGGAGGATTGAATGTAAACAATCCATTTGAAGGGCTGACGACTGAGGAACTTCGCAAATTAGCTAGAAGTGAGAAGTATGAATAATGTTCAGATGGGCGCACAAATTGCTTTAGCTAAACGTGATTTCTTTGAATATTGCCACTTAAAGTCACCTGACTTTTATAAATATAGCCGGAAATACTTAATTGAAGTGGCTGACGATTTGCAAGCATTTTCCGCTTCTGATGATGATGTATTGATCTTTAATATGCCACCTCGTCACGGTAAGTCTAGGACAGCTGGTAACTTTGTTGAATGGCTGCTTGGAAATAACCCTAAATTAAAAATAATGACTGGATCTTATAACGAGACCTTATCAACGACTTTTTCTAAAAGCGTAAGAAACACCATTCAGGAAGTGAAAGCGGACCCGAACAAGGCTGTATATAGCGACATTTTCCCTGGCATTAGTATTAAGCAGGGTGATGGGGCTATGAATCTATGGTCCTTAAACGGTAGCTATAGCAACTATCTCGCAACGTCTCCTACTGGTACAGCAACCGGCTTTGGTGCGGATTATATTATCATCGATGACTTAATTAAGAATTCACTGGAAGCAAACAACGCGAACACCTTAAACGGGCATTGGGAATGGTTCACCAATACCATGTTGTCACGTTTGGAATCAGGCGGGAAGATTATCTTAATTATGACTAGATGGCATAGCCTGGACTTAGCAGGAAGAGCGCTGAAGGAACTCCCAGAACTAGGGTATAAAGTGAAACACGTTAATTTAAAAGCGCTTCAACATGACGGAACGATGCTTTGTGATGAAGTATTAAGTCGTAAGGAATATGATCGCAAGACAAAGACAATGGGAGAAGATATTGCTGCAGCTAACTATCAGCAATCCCCCATTGACATTAAAGGTAAGCTTTATTCACACTTTAAAACCTATCAACTTAACAATCTTCCAGTGTTTAAAAGAGTTGCCTCTTACACAGATACTGCCGATGAAGGTTCCGATTATTTGTCCACTTTCATATACGGAGAAACATTGGACAATGAGGCCTATATTTTAGATATCATCTACACGAAAGATGGCATGGAGGTCACGGAGCCCTTACTAGCGAAGAAGCTTTACGAGAACGAGGTCAACCTTGCTTGGATTGAATCCAATAACGGCGGTCGTGGATATGCAAGAAGCGTAGAACGAATATTGAGAGAAAAATATCATTCAAATAAAACTACCACCCGGTGGTTTCATCAAAACCGAAACAAAATTGCACGAATCCTTTCAAATGCTACCTGGGTAATGGAGCATGTTTATTTTCCGGAGGGCTGGCGGAATAAGTGGCCGGAGCTATACACTGCTTTAACTATCTTTCAAAAAGAAGGGAAGAATGCACATGATGATGCACCAGACGCATTAACGGGAATTGCGGAAAAAATCGGTCTTAAGAATAAGTCGGAAGAACGGCAAAGACCAAAAAGGGAAAGAAAATAGTGTATTTTTTATGCAATTCTTTCGGGAAATATTTTCTTTCAGTGCTCGTAAAACCCATGTATATCAGCAATGCATATAAAATTGCATATTAGATATTTTTATACTGTGAACGAATGGGAGTATATAAGCGTTTTAATTTTTGATTATTACGCAATAGTTTTCTTTTACGTAATGTTGTTGAATAACGTATTCATGAATATACAGAAACATTGAAAGGAGGTAAACAATGTCACAGCAAAAAATGAAAGTAAAAGTAGTCAAAGCGGAAGCACCAACCACTACGAGTAAACAGATATACGATGATCCTTTCAAAGGTCAATACAACGGAGAAATCATTGCCCCTCCGTATAATTTAAAAGAGCTCAAACTCATCGGAGAATATTCCACCATCCTGCAGCAATGCATCGAAGCTTATAAGACCAATATCTTTGGTTTTGGCTTTCAGCCACAATACCGTTTTGATTATAATGCCGAATCGACAACGGACGACATGAAGAAAAAAGCGGATGAGGAATGGACGAGGTTGGAAGAGTTCGTCCGATATTTGAATTATGACGAAGAAGCAGAGACGCTTCTAGGATATGCCTTAGATGACCGTGAGAAAATGGGGAACGGATATGTGGAAATCTTGAGAGACTCCCTGCATCGTCCAGCTGGAATGGAATATGTGGACGGACAATATATTCGTATCTGTAAACGGTCGGTTCCTGAAGAAGTGGAGTATAAGATGTTTGAAAACGGGATTCAGAAAACCATCAAGCGCTGGCGCTCGTTTAGGAAATACGTACAAGAAGTGAGCGGCAGCAAAGTGTGGTTTAAGGAATACGGCGACCCACGGATCATGAATTCGACAAACGGGAAGTACGACGACAGCACACCCGAAAATCTCCAGGCAACTGAACTCATCCATTTTAAAATCGGGTCTGGCACTTACGGGGTTCCACGATGGATTGGACATATCGTGAATGTATACGGCACTAGGAAGGCAGAGGAATTAAACTTTCTGTATTTCAAACAGGGAAGGCATACACCTGCTGCTATCATCGTCGAAAACGGTATGCTTTCCGATGATTCGGTATCTCAGCTGCAAGAGTATATGTCCGGAATCGAAGGCGTAGATAATGCCCATAAATTTCTTTTACTCGAGGCAGAAGGACTTCAACAGGAAACATACGAAGGGGACGAAAAGGTAACGCCTGTAAAGGTCCAGATCAAGTCCTTAGCAGAAATCCTGCAGCAAGATGCCTTGTTCCTTGAATATGATACGAAAAGTCGGGACAAACTTCGTTCTGCGTTCCGACTACCGCCTTTGTATACAGGTGAGTCCCAGGACTACAATAAGGCCACGGCGGATACAGCCCGAAAAATTACGGAAGAACAAGTTTTCCGGCCTGAACGAAAAGCATATACAGGGAAGTTGAATACGTTATTTTTAAATGATCTGGATATATTTTCGGTAACCCTATCACTGAAAGGTCCGAACTTCGGAGATCCATTGGAGACCGCGAAGGTGTTAGTCCCTTTTATCACAGCAGGAGCTGCCGCACCAAATGACCTAAGGGATTTACTTGGACAAGTGTTAGGAAAAGACCTTGAGATGTTCACAGAGGAGTATAATGTGCCTCTGCAAATGCTGCTACGGAATACCAATCCGGCGCTTCCGATTGCATTGCAGAAATCGACTACAGTGGATACGATGAATATTTTGAAAACAGAGGACCTGATGAATATCCTAAAAGACCTTAGAGACGTTTTAGAGGAGATGCAATCATGAGTAAGGTTGAACGTCTCCTAAAGTCTTTAAACGCTGTGATCAAAGCCGAGGAAGACGATGAGGATATCACCGATCTTGTGCCTGAGTTTCCTGGTTTAGAAAAGCTGCCCAAGTACATCGAGGATTATGAGAAAAAACTGGCTAAACTTCTGAGGAGTCAGCGGAAATATTTTCTCAACGGTGCAAAAGAGTATGTCCAAAAAGCCATAAACGTGAAAGGTCTACTAGACTATCTTTCTAAGAACCTTTTTGGAAGCGATCCTTTTCTCGAGGATATGGAAAAGCTGACGAAGGATTTTCTGTCGCTGACCATTACAGATCTCACGGCAGAAATCATGGGTGCCATCGATAAGGATGTTGCCTTTAATATCCTGTCCAAGAAAACAACCGATTGGATCGATACGTGGTCAAAGGATTTAGCCGACCTCATGAAGTTAAATACACACGAAGCGCTCGAGGGAGAGTTAAAAAAGGTTATCGAGGCTGGCGGCTCTATCCAAGATGCTGAGATAGCCATTAAGGACCTTCCACAGTTTGACCGGAAACGGGCCCGAACTACGGCGCTAACGGAAATCCTAACAGCTTCAAGCCATAGTCAGTGGGAAGCTTATAAGCAAAGCCCGGCAGTAACCAAAAAGATGTGGAAGCACTCTGGTGCCCGTAAGATTAAACCTCGAAAAGCACACCAGGACATGGACCGAACAGAAGTTGGAGTCGATGACAAATTTGATGTAAACGGGCATGAAGCGGACTATCCGAGAGCTACATCCCTACCTCCAGGTGAAAGAATCAATTGTCACTGTGCAATGGGTCCTGTTGTGGATGAGGATATCTTGGGACTTAGCAAAGAAGAAAAAGAGAAGCTCCGAGAAGAAGCGCTAAAAGAAATGAATGCGTAATTTTTCCATCCTTCACAAATACTACCTCAGAGGTGATGTATTGTGGGAATGGATGAAGTGTCCATGCAGAGATGGTTAAACGAGTCGAAAACTGCTTTTAAGGTTTACCAGGATAAATATCGAGAGACTGGCAGCAGGCAGGATAAATTTGATCTGCTTATCAAATACATGGAGGTCGCAGTCATTCAGGCTAATAAGAATCGATATAAGCTTTAAAGTGGACACCAATTGAGGTGTCTTTTCTTTTGAGTGGAAAGAAGCGATTGAGAGAGGAGTATTTGACGTGGAGAAGAAAGACAAATTTGTTTTGGAACTGGATAGAGAGCCTGCTTTGGTTTTCGTTCAAGAGAGCTTAAAGAGAGGCTTTACCGTTTTCCAAGACGGCAAAGAAGTGAAAGGAATTCGCAATATAAAGATTTATAGCGGATTCGATAGCGCTACGACACATGAAATTGAATTTCTAACGGGAGCAACTAAATAAACTCTGAGGGGAGGTGAACAAATGGCAAGAGAATTGAAAAACGCAAATATTACCCACGTCTCCTATGTGGACAAAGGCGCTAACCAAAAGAAGTTTTTCTTAACCAAATCAGCGTCTACACCAACCTTTCAAAAAGAGGTTAAGATCATCACTAAGGCAGATGATGAACAACAACTAGTATACGGTGTCGTATATGAGCCAGATGTGGAAGATGCTCACGGAGATTCGATGACCATTGATGAAATTGAAAAATCAGCCCATAAATTTCTTAAGGATTTTCGTAACATCGATACGCAGCATGATTTCGAGGCAGGTGCAGGGGAATTAGTAGAGTCCTATATTGCACCCGTTGAAATGGATATCGATGGAGAGATTATTACTAAAGGTTCCTGGGTGATTGTCACCAAGGCGACGGAAGAAATTTGGGAGTCGATTAAAAAAGGTGAATTCACGGGATACTCGATGGCAGGTACTGCGGAAGCAATTGAAAAACAAACAAGTCCTGTAGCTAAATCGGAAGATGAAGTGAAGGGCTTTTTTAATGCCATGAAAGCTTTCTTTTCAGGCGAGAAGATTCAAAAAGGTGCGGTCCGTGATAAGTACGAGGCGAACAAACAGACTCGTGATTTTTGGGCGGCACGTGAGAGCTTTGATTCTGTCATCCGGTCCTACAATTGGCGGACTGATAATTATGAGTTTGAAGCAGATGAAACCAAAGCCCGCGAAGCGCTTCAAGAGTATTCGGATATTCTTCAAGAGATTTTGCTCTCAAACAGTATCGCTAAGGCTTTAGGTAAGCCACCTGAAGAGATCCAGAAAGCGGGCAAAAAGATTTCATCGGCAAGAATGGATAAAATCAATGCTGCTTTTGATGCCTTACAGGAATTAAAAAATGAAGTGGATGAGGAGGAAGTTGACGTGAAAAAAGAAGAACTAATGGAGCTAGTAAAAGAAGCTATGTCTCCAATCACACAAAAACTTGAGAGATTAGAAAAGGACCTAAAAGGTACCGAGGAGAAAGTCGAAAAAACAGGAGAAAAAACAGATGCTGTTTCCGAAGACCTTAAAAAGGAATTAGCGGATGTCATTAAAGCGGCTATGGCTCCCGTGGAGCAACGTTTAGAAACTGTGGAAAAAGCACGCGGTATTTCTAAAGCTCAAGAGCAAGAAGAAATTAAAAAAGAAGAATCTGGTTCCGTTTGGGACGGATTACTTTAATTAAAAGGGGGAATATCCACAATGGCAACTAACCAAACTATTATCGAAAAAGCAGCTATGAAACTATCTGATTTAGCAGCTGGCGGGCAGATGAGCCCAGAACAATTCAATGCATTTTATCGTAAAATTATCGATCAACCAACCATTTTAAGGGATGCCCGTAACGTTCCAATGAAGTCGGATTCCATGAAGGTTGAAAAAATCGGATTTGGTTCTCGTATCCTCCGTAAAGGAACGGAAGGAACAGCCTTAGCTGACGTGGATCGTGCTGTACCAACTACAAGCACTGTCCAATTAAACGCCAAAGAAGTAATCGCCGAGGTAAATATCACCTATGATACATTGGAAAACAACATTGAAGGTGAAGGTCTTAAAAATACTTTAATGGATATGATTGCTGCACGTGCTGCTCTTGATATCGAAGAACTACTCATCAATGGTGATACAACTTCTTCCGATACGTTCTTAGCAGTCCTTAACGGCCTACGTAAAAAGGCAACATCGCACGTGATTGACGGTACGAACTCTGGCGTAGCTTTCAGTAAATCCGTATTCTTAAAAGCCATGAATGCTGTTCCAGCTAAATATCGCCGTAATCCTTCTGAATGGAGGTTCTATTCTTCTTTTGCGAATGAATTAGCATGGAAGGATACCATCGCTTCCCGTCAAACGAATTTAGGTGATACAGCAATCCAAGGTGCTTTAGCGTCCGCTTACGGGGTGCCAGTACAAGGGATTGCTATGCTTCAGGACTATGATTTTGATGGCGGCGGTGCGGGTACTGCTACTGGTTCGGACCTTCTTTTCACACATCCTAAAAATATCATTGCCGGTTTTTCTCGAAACGTTCGAGTGGAAGTGGATAAAGACATCCGTGAACGTAAGTTCATCATTGTTCTTACTGCTAAACTAGATGCTCAGTTTGAAGAAGAGGATGCTGTAGCTAAGTATCAAAAAATCTTAACACCAACATTCTAATATTTAAATACTAAGGGACCTCTTGATGGGGCCCCTTTTTCATATTCTTTAAAAGGAGAGGAAAACTGAATGAAAAAAGCTAAACTGGTTATCGGTGTGGACTATTCCATTGGAGATAAAACCTTTAAGAAAGACCAGCCTGTAGAGATTAATGATGAGCTTTTTGAGTATCTAAAAGATCACCCTCAATTCGAAGTATATGAGGAAGAAGAGGGTAAGGAAGAAAAGCCAAAGAAGGAAAAGAAGGCTGACAAGTAATGCCAAAAATTACGCCTGAAGATGTGAAGGACTATTCTGTATTTGAAAAGGTGAAAAGTCGAGATCCTTTCTTGTTAGAAAAGGATATCATTGAGGCAGAGCAGGAAATTAAATCAATTGTCGGTCACACCTTTGATGGACTGGATGAGGTAGGAGCGCCTCTATATCCTACCTTACCTCCAGAGGTGGAAATCGCTTATTTAAAAATGGCCCAATTTTTTGCGCTGATTAATAGTGATGAGTCCATCACAAAGGGCTACCAGAGCGAAAGAATCGGGGATTACTCCTATACCTTGGCAAGCGGACAAACGGTCCGTAAACCTGACGTGTATGACCTGCTAGCGGCCTATGTTAAACCTGCCGAAATCAAGACCGGCAATACACGGCTAAGAATGAGGTCGATCTAATGAGCTATGCTGATTTATTAACCGATCGTTGCGATATTTTTCATTTGATGGAAAATCAGGAAACAGCAGCATACGGCGTTCCTGGTGAAACGGAATACACCTATCCTGTATCACCGGATCTGCAACAGGTCCTGTGTTTATTTGGTAAAGAGTCACTACAAGTAAATAAAAATGAACCAGGGGTGACAATTGTTCAATCATTCCTGGTTCATTTTTTTGTTGATTCGGGGATCCGTTTTAATGACAAAGTGATATTTAATGGCATCACCTATCGATTAGAAATTCCTAGGAATGTTCGTACCCACCATATCGAGGTCCGAGCCGTAAGGGATGATTCGATATGAGATCAAGGGTAAATCTCACAGGGATGAATCAAGTACTTAATCGGTTAGGGAGATTGTCCAGTCCGGATTTAAAAAGGCAATTCGCTATTTGGTTGGAAGCGTCAGGGTTTGAATTCTTGGATATCGTGCAAGATGAGATTATTAGAATGCAAGCAGTTGATTTTAGAAGATTGCTAAACTCCTTTCAAAAGGGTGACTCTGCCAATGTGTGGACCATCAAAAACGGTGGGTTATCCATAGATATCGGCACGAATGTCAAATATGCAAAACTTGTAAATGATGGACACTGGTTGAACCCTCAAGGGGTAGCAACCCGATGGGTGCCTGGAAACTGGAGCGGGGATCGCTTTGAATACGACCCATCATCTAATACAGGTATGTTGTTAAAACAACAATGGGTGGAAGGCCAACCCTATTGGGACCACGCAGTTGCTATATTTGAAAGAGTGTTTGCAGCATCTTTTGAGAGGAAGTTTAGTCAATGGATACAAAGTGAATTGGGGGGTGGATGATATTGGAACAAATGCTAGGTTCAATTCGAGGATATTTTTATTCGTTGTGGAATGTAAAGGTGTATTCAAAAACCATTCCAAACGATATTGAAACTCCCAGCATGTATTTCCCCCCTCCCTAGCACCTTGGATAGTCTTTATACTAAACAAAGTGATGAAGTAACCTACCTTCTGAATGTAAAATTCTTTCATAAAACATCTTTGGACGCACTCATACAAGCCGAAAAAATAGCGAATAGCATTAGAAAAAACAAACGTTCTATTTTTGTTCTTAATGAGAATGGGACACCTACTTCAGATACAATCGTGTTTGAAAAAATTGATTGTTCCATCGTTGCAGATAATGCAGCCGTAATGAAACTCCAATGGAAAAAAGAGTACTCGTATATTTAGGATGTGAGGATATGTATAAATTTAAAGCCTTAGTTCAATTTTCATACAACGGCATTATGTATAACCCACGAAGAGAAACTTACCAACTCAACGACGACGTGGTGAGTGCATGGGCTAAAGAGAGATTAGTGAAAATTGTTGAAGAAAAACCAAAAAAAAGTAACGGGACAAAGAAAGAATAGGAGGTTTTATAGATGCGCGGTGTTGATATCGTAGTCCAAATTGAAGGGGCAACGCCAGGAACATTTATTACGATTGCAAGCCAAAAAGGGGCCAAGTTTACTGAAGAGGTAGATACAATCGAAACTACTTCAAAAAGTTCCAATGGCTGGAAAGAGTATGATTACGCTTTGTCTGGATGGAAAATTAGCTGTGATGGAGCATACGTCCTGAACGATGCAGCCTATGATAAATTAAAAACAGCGATGAGAAGCAAAACAAAAGTAAAAGTTAAGTGGTCTGAAACCGGAACTAGCGGTGACGTTGAATCAGGGGATGCCCTAGTAACTAGCCGTGAGTTAGACGCACCATATGATGATGCTGTTACCTATTCTTTTGAACTATTAGGGACTGGAGCACCATCAACAACTACAAATCCATAATTTGACTGCCCGCCACTTCATGATGGCGGGTTTTTTGTTGCAAATAATTAAGATGAGGAGTAATCAAAAATGACCTTAAAAACTTATGTTGAAGTTGAATTTGGCGGAAAAGAAAGACTATTAAAATTTGATGTTAACTCTGCTTGCGACTTAGAAGAGCATTTTGGTAAAGGTGTTGCCGCGATTTTGCATGAAGAACAAATTGGTTTTCGCCTGTGTAGAGGATTCTATTGGGCGGGTCTGAAGTGGAAAGAACCGGGATTAACACTCCAACGGGTAGGGTTAATGCTGAATAAAGAAGTTCAGGAAAATGAAAAATCAATTGTTGATTTAATGGAACCAATTATGAACGCGTTAAAAAAATCAAGGCTACTATCCCCACCTAAAAATTCGGAGGAATTTGAAGAGGAAGAAATTGATCAAAACGAGGATGAAAGCGAAGAGGACCCAAACTAAAGAAGGGTTTAGATTGGGACCTCATAAAACAAGTTGCTTACGGTCCACTTAATTTAAACCCCGAAGAGTTAGGTAAGTTGACGTACGGTGAATTTTTGGACCTACTAGATGGCTACAAGTGGAGAGAACGTAGGGAACTAGGAGCATTAGCTCAACATGCAGCCTGGGTGATGTCTCCGCATTACAAAGATCCTATTGATCCAAATAATTTATTAAAACCAAAAACAGAAAAGAAAATGGTTACAAAAGAAGAAAAAGAAAGAGTGACAAGAGAAATTGAGGAGCGACTGGGGGTGAGATAATGGCAACCATGGCTGAAATGATGATTGAAATCGGCATAGATCCAAGTGAGTTAGATCGGGGGGCCAGGCAAGCACAAAACGATATGAGAAGTATCGGAACCTCTGCGGCCACCTTAGCTGATAACATGGACACTAGTATGGCAGATATTAGGCGTCAATGGCGGGGCATGAGTGAAGAAATGAGACAAGCTCACCGGCAAAATGCAGCCGCATTAGCACCATTTAGAGCAGAACAGCAACAAATACAATATGAGTTCTTCCGAATGGCTCAAGGGATGGGTGAATACCAAGGATCCACAGAAGAGTTTATGGCGCAATTAACCGAGATGGGGAATCGCAATCGTACAGTTAATAATAATATGATGGCAAGCAATAATATGGCTCGTATGGGATTTATCCAAGGTATTGCGACTATGTTAGCAGCCTCCACTCAATCCAGCAGAATATCTGCAAACTTTGACCGTATGAGAAATCCTCTCTATAGGGTAAACAACGGCTTGCTGACTGTAAGTGGGGGGCTTGAAAGAATGGCTGCTCGAGGGCAACCAGCAGTTTTAGCGTTGCGAATGCTAGGGCCGACAGCAAGTATGCAAGCCTTAAATAATATGACGATGATGATTACTGCTGGACTGATGAGGATGAACATGGTAGCTCTTTTCGGGGCAGCATCGAGTGCTATATTATTTTCAAAGTTAGCATCCTCTGCTTACGAGGCAGTACCATCTTTTAAGCAAGCAGCAGATCAAATGAAAGCGTCATTAGGTAAAGCGTTTGAGCCAATGGTACAAGCCTTTGCAGCTGTCGTCACCCCAATTATGAAAGTAATTACAGCCATTGCAAATATGGCAATTAAATTTAACGAAGCACACCCATTCCTTGCTAAATTAATCCAGGGCTTTTTAATGATTATACCGTTATTAATTCTAATTTTGTCCCCGCTCGCGATAGGGATTGGACTATTCGCAGGACTTCAAGCAGCCTTTGCATCTGTTTGGATGTTAATTGCTCCGTTGGTTACGGGCCTTGCTGCTATGAGCGGTACGGTTTTAATAGTTGCAGCAGTAATTGTGGCGCTTGTTGCGGTAGGAATACTACTCTACAAGAATTGGGATACGATTAAAGCGAAAGCCATCGCTATCTGGGGTGCGATCAAAACCTTCTTTGTTAATTTGTGGTCCAGCATAATGACGGGAGTCCAAACTGCATGGTCGTCCATTAAAGAATTTATTGTCAGATGGTGGGATGAAATTTTGGCATTCATTACGGGTCCAATCGGTATGTTAGTCTATTTGATCGCCCATAACTGGGAGACCATTAAAGCGACAACGATGAACGTATGGAACTCTATCAAAGGTTTTTTCGCTTCTCTGTGGGAAGGGATTAAAAATATATTCTTTACGGTTATCGAATTTATTGTGACCTTTATTCAATCCAAATTCGGTTTCATCATTACCGGGTTTCAAACGATTTTCACAAATGTGGTTTCTATCATCAAGAATTATTGGAACATCATCAAAAACATTTTTATGGGTGCTATTTTAATTATTACGGACATCATAACCGGAGATTTTGGCAACATAAAAAGTCATATTGGGCAAATTATGGGTAACATTAGAGGCTCAATTGCTTCAATTTGGAACTCGATAAAGACCATTTTTACCACATATGTGGGCATGATTCAGCAGGTCGTATCAAATGGATTTAACAAGGTCAAAAACGGTGCTATCACCACTGTGAACGCATTAAAAAACGGGGTCATAAACGGATGGAATGCGTTAAAATCCGGTGTACTATCGGCAGTAAACGCCCTCAAGAATGGTGTAGTAAACGGGTTTAATGGCGCCGCCAATTTAGCCAAGTCAGTCGTAAACGGGTTGAAAACGGGGATTCCTGCAGCATGGCAAGCCATTAAAAACGGGGCTGTCAATGCTGTGATTGGGCTAAAAAATAGTGTGTCTACATGGTTTAATTCCATGAAGTCTTCCGTAAGTACGACTATGACCAATACAAAAACAGCGATAAGCAATGGGTGGGCCCAAGCAAAAGGGTTTTTAAGTAGCATCAACCTAGAGTCCATCGGAAAAAACATTATTCAGGGATTAATTAGCGGAATAAAATCTATGGCAGGAGCCGTCGGGCAGGCAATTAAAAATGTAGCAGAGGGTATTAAAGGCAAAATCAAAGGTGCTTTGGGCATCCACTCACCATCTCGATGGATGAGAGATATGATTGGGAAAAACATCTCTTTAGGAATGGCTGTCGGGATCGAAGCAGAGAGTGGAAGCGTAATGGATTCCTTAAACGCATTAACGGCGGATACTCAAAAAATAGCTACCTTGGGAATTGAATCTCCAGAACTACCTTCATTATCGAACCAATTTATTAACCAAAAAAAGGTGACGGATACAGGGTATGGGGATTCTCGTCGTGGAGATGTAAACGTAAACGTGTATCCAAAGGAAGCATCAATTGATGAAACAAAAGTTTTAAGAGCATTCCAAAGAGCGGTGATACTGCATGGTTAAAGAAACGATTACCTGGATTGATCCTAACGGAGTGGAATACGTCCTAACTCAAGGCGAAAGATATGACATCTTAAATGGAGTAAAAGGCTTCTATATGCCTCCCATTGAGGTAATTGAGGAGGAGGTTCCGTTTCAAGCAGGCAGTAGGTTACGCGCAGTTAAAGTCAAGTCAAGAGACATAGATGTCCCATTAAAGATTAGTGCTCCAGATGAAGTGGAATTACTCTATGCAATGAGAAGGTTGCTCCAAATTTTCAATCCCTTAAAAGGGAATGGGAAATTTCGTGTATCAGCAGTAGACGGTAGTCAAAGGGAACTGTCGTGTCTGTATTTAGGTGGTTTGGAATTAGAAGAAAGTGATCAAACTAAAGGGAAAACATGGTTGAAAGCGATTAGTGTTTTTAAAGCTTTCGACCCCTACTGGTACGACTCAAACTCGATCGTTCAAACATTTAAAATAAATGAAGCGCCTGGCACATTTTTTCCAATCTTCCCACTCCGCTTATCATCGTCTACGGTGTTTGCAGATATTAGTATTGATAACAGCGGCGATGTAGAAACATGGCCCGAATGGATCATTACGGGACCAGGTGAAAACATCGTCTTGCGAAATATGTCCACAGGGGATGTCATGAACCTAGAAACATCTATAGGTGTGGGTGAAACCATTATCATCGACACAAAGCCCTACGCTAAGACTGTAACAAAAAATGATGGGGCTAACCTTTTCTACACCTTAACCGATGAAAGCTCTCTATGGTCCATACAGGAAGGTGAAAACAGTATTCAGCTCGAAATGGCAAATGCGACAACCGAATCAAGCATCCAATTAACCTATCGTAATCGGTATTGGGGGCCTTAAGATGTATACCATTTATATACGAGATTCCAATTTTAAAAGAATCGGAGAAATAACCGATTATAATAAGCTGGAGCTCCTACCACGATTTAATGCGCTTGGTTCGTTTGTTTTAGACTTGCCGACAGATTGCGCAGCAAGTCGTGAACTAATTAAAAATAAGGCTGGCATCATCGTCAAAAAAGACGGTCAACCCATCTTTTCAGGAACCGTTTCAAGTCGAAAGCGCTCGTTTAGTAAAAATGCGGACACCATGACCTTGGCTGGGAAAGATGATATGGCTTATCTTGCAAAACGACTAGCATATCCCGTCCCATCTGCTGATTTTTATTTGTCGGATTATGACGTAAGAACAGGAAAAGCAGAAACGATCATGAAACAGTTTGTGGATATGAATGCTGGCCCTAGCGCTCCAATTGTAAGCCGAAAAGTTTTTGCTTTAGAAGTCGATAAGGGTTTGGGGAATACCGTGACTGGACGGGGAAGGTTTCATACTCTTTTGGACTTATTAACCTCTATCGCCTTAACTGGAGGAGGATTAGGTTTTCGAGTGGTACAGGTGGATGATTCTTTGCAGTTTCAAGTTTATCAACCTAGCGACAAAACACGTTCAGCTTTTTTTAGTCCACTACTCGGTAATCTGGCATCCTTCGAATATAGCAATGATAACCCAGAAGCGAATCTAGTCATCGTAGGCGGCGGAGGAGAAGGCAAAGACCGAATCATTAGGTATAAGCAGGATAACACGTCAATCGTAAAATATGGACGATGTGAGACCTTTATTGACAAGCGAGATACATCGGACGTAACCGAGTTAGATCAATCGATAGACGAAGAACTAATAAATAATGCCGAACAAAATAGTTTTAGCTTTCTGCCGATTGATACACCTCAATTGGCTTTTAATCGTGACTATGGTCTTGGAGATAAAGTTTCCATCGTCCTTACACAGCCAAATGAAATCGTGACAAAAGAAACACTAAATTATTTTATATCTTTTTATCAAACAGCATCAGAGGAAACGGTCCGGATCCGTAAAATACAAGAAAAATTAGATGTGATACAGGATGTTGTCAGGGAAGTAAAAATATCCATTACACCTGATGGCGACAGCATCGCGCCTGTGGTGGGTACATCTGATTCCAATAACAATGCCATTTTAGGCATATTTAATAAAATGAAAAAAATCACGAGACGATTAAGCAATTTAGAAAGGAGATGATAAAAAATGACACAAAGCTCTTATCCTTTTGCGAATAGTCCAATTTTAGATGCTAGCCAGTGGTCGAAAATGGCACAGAATTGGCTAGAAACAGGCATTATCAAAGGGAACCTAAACGAATTACTGGTGTATGCAGACAGCACAGGCATGCAAGTCAAAGCAAAGTCGGGGCAAGCATGGATAAAAGGTCACTTTTTTGAATCCGATGTAGAGGAAGTTTTAGCCATTAGCACGGCAGATTCCACTAATCCACGAATTGACCGAGTAATTGTAAGGCTTGATTGGGCAGAAAATACCATTCAATTAGCAGTATTACAAGGGGTCCCGGCGGTTTCTCCATCGGCTCCTGCACTCACTCAAAATACAAGTCGGTGGGAAATATCCCTTGCTCAAGTTCGAGTGAATGCGAATGTATCCACTATTACTGCAGGAAACATAACAGACGAGCGAGCCTTTACACGAGCTCAAGCGGTGCTATGGTCAGGTGCCAGTTATGTAGGGGCAGGATCAACTATTCCACCAACTAAAAAGCTTTCAAATTGCCGTAATGGATGGATCTTAGTATGGAGTGATTATGATCCAAGTATTGGGTCTAATGATTATAACTACTATGAGACATTCATCGCAAAAGCCACAGGGACGCTATTTAACGGAAAAGAGCATTCCATTCTTATTTCCGGAGGGGTAACCGCAACTTCTGCTAATGTGACGGGGAAATCGATTACTATATTTGACGATAAAATCACAGGTACCAGTTTCAATGAACCTTTACCCGAAAACACAAATAATTCTAGTGATGTATGTTTGCGATATGTCATTGAAGTGTAGGAGGAATCCGAGTGAAAATTTTTATTACTGCAAATGCAGATGGGCGAATTATTCAATATGGCAGCACAAAAAGCAATGAAACCGATATAGAAATTGAAGTTTCAGACAATCATGAAGTCATTAGAAATCCATTCGTTTATAAACTGGTGGAGGGTGAATTAGTCAAAGATGAAGCTTATCAGCAAGAATTAATCGAGTACAAAGATAGACTAACCCCACTCGAACAGACACAAAAAGACCAGGCGGAATTAACTTTCCTGCTTATGATGTCGGGGGTGTTGTAAATGGATTGGTACGGATTAATTAAACGGTATTATGATGGTGGTTATTGGACAAAAGAACAAGTCGCTCAGGCTGTTATTCTTGGAAAAATCACTGCAGATCAATACCTAGAAATCACTGGAGAACCATATGAACAAGGTTGAAATCGAACCGAGATTTAACAAAGTTGAGGTTCAGCCTTATGTAAATAAGGTTGATGTAGAAGTAATAAGGATTCATACCGATTATTATTTTATGACCTATTCCCAAACCACTCCTGAACACAAGGAGGTATGAAAATGACGGTTATTTTGAAACAGAATGATACAAAAGTAAACATCAAAGCGACTTTATCCAACGAATCGGGACCTGTAGATTTAACAGGCTGTACGGTTCGTTTTTTGATGTCAAAACGCAGGGTTATTAAAATAGATCGGGAAGCTCTGATTCAAGATGCAGCAAACGGGGTCGCTTGGTTCGTCTTTGAACAACCTGACACATCGGAGCCAGGAACTTTCCAAGCGGAATTTGAAGTGACGTTTCCGGATGCAAGGGTAGAGACGTTTCCGAACGCAGGATATATTTTGATTGATATTCAATCAGATTTGGGGTGATTTTTGTGGCTGGAGAAGATAAAGACTTAAAAAGGGCAAAAGATAAGATTGCTCCACAGTTTTTTGATGAAACAATAGGTGACTGGGTTTTAGCGCAGGGCTCTGATGGAGCGGCATACTTTAGAGCTCGAGGAACAATTGCGATGGAAGCTTGGACTGATACGGCGCCAATTACAACTTTTCCTAGCAATCGATACGGTTTTTCAATTGTCAATGATGGGACTGCAGATCTAAACTTTACCATCAATGATCAAACAAGAAAGGTAAAGCCAGGAGAAGGATATAGTGCTTTATTTGAAGCCTTTACATCGGTAACGATTGCAGCTACTACTGCCTATCGTGCGGAGGTGCTGCGTTAATGCCGTGGGGAATAAAGACACCAGATTTAAAAAATAACCCGTTATATTTAGAGCCCAGGGTGACAGCTGCTGAGTCGGAGTTGGCACAAATTGCGACGTCAGTTAAAGCTTTTGGAGCAAAAGGTGACGGTGCTTCAATTGATTCAACAGCTATTATAAATACTCTAAATTCTGCATCCACTGGTACTATTAAAAAAGTAAAAATTCCAGACGGTATATATAAAATCGACCAAACTATTATTATTCCAAGAGGAGTTCATCTAGAATTAGGTCAAAACACTGTTATAAAAGCAACAACAGGTAACTTTAATATTTTTCAGTTAAGACCAGAAGCAAGATTAAGTGGAGGAACAGTTGATTTACAAGATATTACCTTTACAAAAGCAGTTTTTTATCTTGATGCAGCAGATATATTTCAATTCTACGGACAAACGCACACGATTTCAGATATGAATATCTTGAATAAAGTTCCGTCTACAGCAGGTGCTTTTACTGGAACAGGGATATTATGTGAAGCTAAAACGGCAGGTGCTTTTATTGATAACGTCAAATTCAACAATTTAACATTCATCAACTTTGATAAAGTCATCCATTTACGCGTGGACCCTGTATTAGATACTTTATACGCATCAAATAACAGTAATATGGCATGGGTAAATGCAAACTACTTTTTCCAAATTACAGCACAAAATTTCAAGTACGGTATTTACTTGGAGGGTAAAGGTGGAGTTCCTAGGGACGTTGCAGGAAATATGTTTGATCAATGCCAATTCCAAGCGGAAGCAACGACGGAAGCAATCGTTTATTGTGAATCGGCTTATAATACATTTAATATTTTTATGTGGGATATTCACAAAATGAACGACAGTAAGCCTGCCGTTAATTTCACACAAGGTTCAAAATTCAATCGAATATATACTGCTATGTCATTAGAAATAACAGAGTCGTGGTCAGATAAAGGATACATGAATGAAATAGGCAGCGCAGGCAACTATGTAACAAATCAACGTACCTTAGCTAATCGTATTTCAACACCATATAAAGGACAGTTTAACGGGAATCAAGATGATTATTTAATTAATGGAGATAAACGGGGTTATACTGTAACCCAAACAATGGGAACACCCAACACAGGAACATTGACAGATATTTTTCTACCTGATACAGAACAGGGTGCAACGTGGGATATGACAGGAACAGATTATGACAACCCTATTCAAATAGTGATTGACTGCACCACTGACCCAGCCATATATGCTCAATTTATTGGTACTATTCATCCTTGGGGCGCTATGCCTAAAGGATTAAAAATTGAGGGGTGGACGGGTACACAATGGTTGTGGCTACACGAAATAAAAGGGAATACTTCGAATGATTTCTTAATTTCTCCACCATACTCTACCGTGGATTTTCTTTATAAAATAAGAATCTCTTTTTACGGGGCAGTAGCAACAAATAATAAGGTAACAATTAGTAGAGTTGTGGCAATTTCATCAAAAAATTTAGGGAAAGCATATATTCCTCAGTTTACCAATAAAATCCCAATGGTAGATGCAAATGGAGTAGTGCGGAATATCACCTTGAATACTGATGGTACTTGGAGTAATAGTGGTGTAGTGGCTCCAGATATGCCGCCAGTTATGCCAAATGATAAAACAATGATTGGTGAGCAAGATGATATTTTACTAAATGCTACTAAACGATTTACGGTTACAAATTTAGGTGCAGCTATTACAAGTGGTTCACTTCCGTGGATGTTTAGTTTACGAAAAGAACAAAAGTGTTCATGGACAAATCCTACTTTAGCCGCCCCTGCTATTATAGAAATTGATTGCAGTTCAAAGCCATTGTCATTTGTTGAGAGTATCGGTCTTGGATTCGCTTGGGGTGAAACTCCTCAGAATATAAAAATTGAATGGGTTACTACTTCAGGTGGTTCATACGTTCAAAAATATCTTGGTTCTGCTTTAAATCAATCAGTTGTCCATATTGCAGCCAGAACAGGCAGCGTGTACAAACTTAAATTCACCATTTGGGGAGCCAATAATGCTAATACCTTGGTGAGGTGTAACCGTATTTTTGCTACTTGTGCAGATGATTACCCTAAATCTTTCGTAAATACAGAATCAGACAATACTATGTTCGGTGATTTAATCATTGGGGATTCAACTAAGGGACTTCAATTAAAATCACCTGACGGTAGTTATTGGAAAGCAAGTATAAGTAATACTGGTACTATAACTTGGACTAAACAATAGTTTGCAAATTTGATAAAGTATAATTCACATTTGGAAGAAACTGCGCAATAGTGTGTATAAGTAGATAATATTGTGTATTGATAAATAACGATGTATAATGGACAATATTACCATCAGTATTTGGAGGTGGTAATACTGCCTACATCCAGACACAACATATCACTTGAAGATGATGTATATAGGGATTTCGTCAAACTGGCAGAGAAAAAAGGAATTAAAATTTCCACATGGATTAATCAGCAAATGAAACAATTCATCGAAGAAGAAAAACTGCTGGAGGAGATCCGGAAGAAGCGCTCATGAAGATGGGTGCTTTTTTATGCAAAAAAATACGCTCTACAAGAGAACGTATTAAATTGAAAACAGTCCTACTTTTTAAAGAATAGATATGTTCCAATTATAATTATAGACATTATGAAAAACACAACGTTTACAATTGATTTAGGTTCTTTTTGTTGGTTTTTCAAGGTTTCCACCCCCAATCTATTTAAGGTAGTAATATTATATGAGGAAAATCTTAATATGAATGGGACAAGAGTAGTGTCATTTGTGAAAAATCTGAGTCGTATAAATGACGCTTTAAGAAAGTGCTTGTGTAAATGAATACTATAATTTATTGAGGTGCTGTATATTATGAAGGGTTGTCTTAGATGGCAATGGGCAAACACTGAGTAATAGAAAAGTATTTATGTCGCACTTGTATTTGTTACTCTCCATAAATGGCTATAAGTGTTGATATATCAACGTTTATGGATACATTGAACATGAGGAACAAAGTACGTCGTAACTGTGTGTAAGAAGCGCACATAATTTGGGTGCTTTTTTAATTAAAAAGAGCCGATATTCATCCTTCTGCAGGGTCTACTCTGCATCGGACACTATCAGCTCCAGCAAAATTATAACATAATAATGTTAAAAGCGAATTGTTTGTTTTAGCAATTCTGTGATTTATTAAATATGGATTCTTCAATGTTATGAGCAAATTCCAGTATCTTTTCGTCCCTATCTGGTACCTTAGCTGAAGAATTGAGAAGAGCACAGATTGATAATGAATCATTTATAAATTCAGTCCAAAGAGTAGGGATTTCTTCAATTGAAACATTATGGTTATAATTTTTCATAAAATCCTCCAGAAAATAAATACTATCGTGTCCATTAGCATATCCAAGTTTTAGGGGTTTATTTACGACGCATTTGTATTTACTCCTCATGATGTTATAAGGGCATTCTTTGATTTTCAATGGTTCAATATTAAGAAGATATCCGTAGCTGACTGTAAGTACTACGGATATCTTTAAGTGAGCTAGAGTGAGCGTCTTCCAAACCTCACCCTAAACACTAATATTAACTAGGTTATCGAGTCTTATTCATAAAAAAGTAGGTTACGACACACTTTTATTTACGACTCTCTATAAATACCTACAAATGTAGATATATCAATACTTTTGGATAAATTGAACACAGGAAGAAACTGCGTCGTAATCTAGGCAAAAAAACACCGCATTTCAGCGGCGTTTCTTAATTTCAATTTGTCTAATAACTGATAATGGAAAAATGTATTCTGATCCATAAGTAGTTTCGACATGAACAAGTTTATTTTCCCGGTCAAATTCCACTATAAAACAAAGAAGATTTTCTAACTCTTGCTCACCGTTTAAAACATAAGAAATTACTATTTGTTGATCATTTTCAATTAGTTTATCAATCACTAATAGCACCTCCAATGAATTATATTCAGTGGATTATTTAATTATGTACTCAAGGTAAAGGGCTGTTTTTCAGTCCTCTCTTTTATGTGGATAGGTTGCATACAAGATTAATTGGATGAAACTATGACAATAAAATTCAAGAAACTTAGAAAAAAATTCAAAAAGGACCCTTTTTATTAGATTTATTTTGTAAAATAAATTAAGAAACTGATCTAAAGGGGATATTTAGCATATGAACTTTAATTTAACTTGGGCAGAGTGGTTATCTATCGTTTCTGTTGTAATTGCACTACTAGCTTTAGTGGTTAATTTTTCAAAGTTTTTCACTGATTTAGTTGAACGGAGAGAAAAAAGAAAAAAAGAAGAAATTGAGAGACAAAAAGCAAGAATAGTTGTCACTTATATCGACGGTTCATTAATATTTGAAAATAAAGGATTAGCTGATGCTTATATTAAAAACATTATGATAGGTGGAAAGGGATGGGAAGAAATTGTTGATAAGCCTTGTCCTTCTCTAATTAACTCCGAACAGACCAAAATGTATGACTTTAATTTTTCTGGTATTATGGAAATTGAATATGCTGATGATTATTCAAGAAGTCACTTAGGGACAACAATAACAAAGGAATATGAGTTGTAATTTTAGTATTGAACATTTGGAGAAAACTTAGACACAACCTTAATGAACAAAGTATATAAAAAGAAAACGTTTTCATTTATACTTAAGCGAACAAACCAATAAGGGAGTTGTTCATTATGGTATATTCTGAAGAGGGTAGTTTCTTAAAAGGTCTTTTGTTTTGGACAAGTTTGAGTATACCGTTATGGATTTCTTTCTTTGGCTGGTTAAAAATGATTATTCACATTTTGAGTTAAGTCCTCCATGAGGGCTTTTTATTTTGAAGTTAAGTGATTTTATGCGAAGAGTAAAATTGACGATTGGCATGATATACTTTAATAGGTTTAACTTTTCATATATGAAAGGATGACTTATTAATGTTAAATAATTTTAATCCCGACCAATATCTTTATCATTTTACAACGTATACAACTGCACTTGAACATATATTGACCAGCCGAACCTTAAGATTTAGTCCGTTTAGTAAAACGAATGATCCAAGAGAAAGTAAGCATTGGAACTTTACATTAATACTCTCATCAGATGACAATTTAGATAACCAAGCTGTTTATAATTTACAGAGTGAAATAAATAAATTACTAAAGAATAATACTAAATTACTTTGTTTTACTAGGGATAACATATTACAAACAGACGCCTTAAGTTTTATTCGGGGGAGAGGTTTTGCGCATCCCCGAATGTGGGCCCAATATGCAGGTAACCATACAGGTATTTGTTTAGTTTTTGATAAATACAAACTAAATAAAATAATTAAAAATAATTTTCATGACAAAGGAACCGTATACCATAATAATGTTTCATACGGTCAATTCTCAGAAAATCTAATCAGTGCTTTCTATTTAAATTATGATGATATTAAAAAAGATGGAATCGAAGAATGTGCTAAAAATCATCTTAATTTGTATAATAACGAATTATTCTTCTCAAAAACACCCGACTGGAAAGACGAATGGGAGTATCGATATGTTGTGTTTTCAAATCAGCAAAATGAATATGAAAATGTAAAATATGAAGATGCTTTAGAAAGAATTATTCTAGGTGCTGACTTCCCTAGGGTCTATGAAACATTAATTGTAGAGTATTGTAAGAAATATAATATTTCTGCAAGCAAGATGTTTTGGAATAATGGAGGATCTGGTTCAGTCGGAATTTATAACCATGAATCTGGCATAAGCAAAATTTCTAGTCCTTTTTAATGTTTAATAATTTTAATACAAGAGTCCTATTAGGGCTCTTTTTATTTTGTTCAATTTAAATCGAGAGGAATGATGTTAATGGATTTTCACTTACTTGAATTTCTACCAAAGATCATTGTAACAATGCTACTTTTTTATTTCCTTGTTAAAGTTTTAGATTTTGTTTCTGGCCTGTTGAAAACGTGGAAGGGGGTTGTAAAGTATCAATCTCGTATTATGCGTGACGGTATTATCAGATGGATTGGCGAGTTAGTGGGGATTGTTTTTGTTCTGGCCATTGATTTTGTATTAGGACTCAATTTTTATTTAACTGGATTTACCCTGGCACTTTTTATATACAAAGAAGGTGGCAGCATCGTTGAAAATTTGAAGGCTATTGAGGTTATTCTTCCAAAAGAAGTGAGCGAAAAATTAAAAAGTTTTGATAAGGGAGAGGATAAGTAATGGCATATGCTTTTGAAAAATTACCTCAGTTGGTTGACATGAGAAAAGGACTCAAAGAAACAGGAGAATACAAAAATTATGGAGTGCCATCCAAGACTATCCGGGTGTGGCATCATTCTTTAACAAAGAAGGATTTATCCGGATCATCAGCTGAAGCATTTGCTAATTATCATGTGAGCCTTGGCTGGCCGGGAGTGGGATATCACTTTATCATTGAGCCAAAGAATTTGGTCAAAGGTGTAGATGGAAAGGGCCGAGCCAGAATCGTGTGGGCTCATGATCCAGGAGTCAGCTCCTATCATGTAGGAAACAGCAACAGGTTTTCACTGGGAATCTGTGTGGCGGGTGATTACAGATCAGAAAAGCTGGATGAGGCCACTTTGAAATCCATCTCTGAGCTTCATTTCGCTCTTGTTAAGGATGGCATTGGAAAAGAGGACAAGTCTCACAGAGAAATGCCTGGATACAGCTGGAAAGAATGTTGTATGTATGATTATCATGCTGCTACTGCCTACAAAGATCCTGCACCAGTGACAGCAAATCCGATTCCAGATCCACTGCCAGGAATGTACACAATCCAAGAAGGTGACACTTTCTGGAGCATTGCCGGCCGCGATGGGGCTCAGGGAGTGATAGTTGAGGATCTGATTACAGCAAATCCAGATGTGGATCCGACAAAACTTAAAGTGGGGCAAAAAATAAAATTAGGCAATGCGAAAAATGTATATACTCGCAAACCAGAAGAACCTAAGAAGCCACAAGAGCTTTACAGATTTCCAGTTCCCAATGGAAGCATAAAGCCAGGAAGTAAAGGCAATGAAGTTAAACAGCTGCAAAGAGCATTAAATGCTGTTTATTTTAATTGTGGAAATGTAGACGGGATTTACGGTGATGGAACCGAGGATGCCGTTAAACGTTTCCAAAAGGTTTACCTCCCATATGAAGTCGATGGAGTTTACGGACCAAATACGCGTAAAAAATTACAAGCAGTTCTTAAATCTAAAGGACATTAAAGTTTAAAAGCCCCTGTCTCGGTTGAGATGGGGGCTTTGCAATATTAATTATACTGGATAATGGGAGAAGGTGAATTATTACCTTTTTTTTTATCAATTAAAAATTCTACATTATATTTTTTATAGGCATTTTTCACTGTTTTTTGGAAATCAGCAAGGAGTGATTTAATAATTTGTTCGTCGCTACTTGAATAAACATTAAAAATAATACTTACATTATTTCTTTGTTTTATTCTAATTCTTACATCATCCGGAGAAATATTTATTTTACTTTCGTTCGCTACTCTCACCAGAACCTTTGAAAATTCCTTAAACTCCTTATAGGTTTTATGCCCTTGGAAATCCTGAAGTCTAACTATTGAACTATAAATTAGAGGAATAAGCAATGGCAAGATAGAAAAAAATATTAAAGATGATTTGGTTAAATAAAGAAAAATTAGATTTACGATAAACAGGATTATTGGAGCAAGTAAAATGGTGAATCTGTATAATATGGTAATATCGAAAAAAGCATTTTTTAAATATCCCATTACTAATAGAATAAATATTATACTCAATACACCTATCGTAATAATGTTGACAAGAAGCACCATTTCACCTCCCCAAAACCTAATCCACTATTTATTATTTCGCTATTTTTAGATCCAATCCTCTTATATTCGCATTATTTTTAGTATTAATAATATAAAGTTTAGCTGTGCTTAATACTTTTTCTTGTGGTTTCCAATACCCATCAAGAATATTTTTAATGCCTTTTAAGTTTAATATTAATTTATATGAACCATTGCTCGTCATGTATTCCACATCAAATTTTTCTTTATATAACTTACCCTCGATACCCTTATCTGGATTAATGGAAAAAATTATTTCACCCACAAGGTTTAAATCTTTTACATATTGCTGATCAACATCGAGAACTTTGAAGATAAAGGTATAATATTCGATTTCTGAAGTAACATTAATATGTTCAGATAAACTTTCAAAAGATACATCTAATTCCACATTTTTTACAATTTCAACATTGGATGTGTCACTAAAAATCTCGAATTTGGTACTTCCATTTAGGTTGTTATCATTTAATAATTTGTGATTACCACTTTTATTTAAATGGAATTGATAATTTACACTAGTCAAATTTAGTTTTTTAACAAAAGTTTGAACATCTGAGACAGTAGCAGCACCTTTAACAATCTTTTTAGCTATTAATTCATCAACAAGGAAATTATAACTACTCTGTTTACCAAAAATATCAGTATAGTGGATTTCCATTTCTCTTTCAATACCACTATAAATGACCTGATATCCTGTTACTCCCTCGTTGTTTTGGAAGCTGTACATTGGTGGAGTACGTTCTAAATTGTACAAATTTGCTATACGGCTATAGGTTGGGTCTTCGGATAAATTGACCAAATAAAGTTTGTCATTAAATAAAAATTCTACTTTTGAAGTTATTTTATGAAAGTAGTATAAGATTATTTTCTGTTTCGCTTCACTATAATCATATTCATCTATTGTGAAAAATTCAATTACGTTTTCGCCGTGATTTAACAATAGAAGATCTAAATAAAATATATTGTTTTTTACGGTATACTCTTTTCCATTTATTAATATAAAAGTTTGCTTCGGCTCAAAATCACCTGGAACAACCTTATCTATTTGTAAAATGATTTTATCTGTCCCGATGAAAATATTTTCATTTTCCAAATGAATGATGTTGTCACCAGAGAAATTGATAAAAGTCGATGGTGTTTTAACTTTATCTTCATCTATTGAAATATCGTGTAACTGTAATGTTTGTTCGATTTCACCGTTTTTTGTAATAACAAGTGAGCTCGTATTTGTTTCTTCTTTAAGGACCAGCTCGGCTTGAAGATTAGGGTTAATTTCAAAAGTTTTAAATGCTTGTCTTTTAGTAATTTTTCCATCTTCATACTTATCTAATCTAATGGATGTAAGCCCTTTATCATAAGCGTCAATAACAAGTCCATCAAAGTTTTTTATGTTAGTATCATTAGTTTCATCAAATATTACATAGGTAGTGGAACCAATGTTTTCGACTTGATAATCTTTCTGAATTAATGCGCGGATTTCTTCATCAAAGATTGATTCGATATTACCGTAAATGATATTACCTTCATTGTCCCTAATTGAAATATCAACTGGACATGCTACTTTACTTATATACCCACTAAATTTACGATACATTTCACTTTCTAAATCATTAAATACTGCAAAGTTTGGGGTAAAATCATTCTCGAGAATAATATCCATTACTAAATTAATAATATCTGGATTAAATGTCATACCAACGTGAGAGGCTTTATTTACAAAATACGGATAATAATTTTGCCTATCATGTAAATCTGAATAAGCACTTAATAATGGTACTGTTCCATCACCCTCATCATAACTTACATATGGTTCTTTCCTCGAATTTTCACAAATTATTTTAATAGTAGGTTTTCCTGTTCCAATTACCTCATGTAATTCAATGTGAGAAGGTACTTCTTTTTTCAATAACTCATAGTATTCGGAAAATACCCCTTCATAGCTATGGTTTTCCACAAATTTCTCTTGTAAAACACCTTGAAAAAAATCATCAAATTTATCATAGTAGCTGTCATTAAGAAAAAAAGGAACGCAATTCATTGATTTTAATTTATTTAAAAATTCCTCGTTAGGAAGCAATTGGTAAACACTTGGGAAATGTAATGATATTTCTTTTGAGGCTTTTTTGTCTATAAATTTTAGATACTTATCTGGAACTTGTGATCCGTATAAAAGGGTTTTAACAGCATCCATTGACCCTTTCCACGGAGTACCTAATGTTATTAATTTTTTTACCTTTTCTAATTCAGGGTCCCCTTCATGTTCAATTAAACAGATTTTAGCGATAATGCCTCCCATGCTATGGGCAACAATATGAACTTCATCCACATTCATGGAAGCGATTTTACTTTTTAGTAGATTACTATGCTCAAGGTTGTTTAGGCGCCAATCATATACAAACTCTTCAACAATATCAAATTTTAATTTTAATACAGCTTTTAAAGGTTGGTAAGTTGAAAGCATATGAGAGGGTTCAACAGAATTTGTAATTGGTGTTAAACTCTGAATATAATGCTCTTGAGATCCATAATGTAAAGGCCAAATCTTTTTTCCTTCTTTTTTTAATACACTTCCCATCGTTCCGTGGATAATAATAACGCCAATTCTTTTCTCAATCAAAACATTTTCCCCCTAAATATAGCAGGGGCCAGTCCTAGACAAATCTATTTAATATATGATAGATTAATAGTGAACTTAATTTATGACTGACCCCTAGACATGCTCTTATTAAAGAACGTGTCTTTTTTTTGGTGTATTTATAGTATTTTGTCAGTTTTTATAATACCATCATAACTGAAAATTTCCAATCTTATTACAATACCTGTTAATAAGCTACTAATATCCCTCATTCCCGAGGAGTTTCTTCTGCTAGGGCTTTTTTCATTCTAAACTTGGCCATTTCTAAGGCTTGTTCCCGGGTACCACCGTAACAATTCCAAATTGTTAAATCTCCATTTGAAGCTGAAGCCTTACACTCAAACCCTAAATCCCAAACACGATATTTAATTTTTCCACGACGATAATACCAAAACCAATCCCAAAATGCGTTTATCCACCACGGCAAATTTATCACCTCTCCTTACTACCTCAATTCGACAATAATTATGTAATGCCTATATTCATAAATGTATATTTTGTGGCAAAACAAAAACCCCTAATAATAGGGGCTTGTGCAAATTTTGATCTAGTTTATTTGATTACTTATTTTTATCATGGATGTCAGAAAGGATGTTATTCCAAATCTGGTCTTCTTCATGTTTAATTTCATCTTTATGCTTTTTAATCAACTCGTTATCTTTTTCAATAACATCCAAAATAAATTTATTTTCTTCAATATTGTTTAAAAAGTCCTTAACTAGATCAGTATTTGAGAATCCTTCTAAATACTCTGGGTCAAGGGAAGAATTTCTAATTAGTTCTCCTATTTCGTTAAGGTAAAGGGCAATCACCTTTTCAGTAATCAAATAATCTCCTTCTTTTTCTGGGAAAGAAGTGCCGTTAATATCACTAATCATCTCTTTTGTTGCCTTTACATGTAAATCAAGCCCTCCAAAGTGAGCCAATTGATGATCATCAACACCTTCTACACTAATTATTAAATCATGCCCATTTCTATCTACTGTATTTAGAACGAACTTACTCTTTTCCATTTTTCACCTCGAACAATTATTAGTTTCTTTTTACAAAAATAATAACAAATGTCATACATTGTATTCCACAAGGCTTTTTTGATTAAGTTTCAAAAAAGAAAAATTAAAAGCCCTTCTCAATCGAGAGGGGCTTTCTTCTCACGGAAAAACGTATATCCATCGCGATGCACTTCGACTCCAAGTTCTTTCCCTTCCTCCAGCGCTTGATTTAATCTAAACAAAGCCATTTCTTTTGCAGCTTCTTTCGTAGAGCCGTAGCAGTTCCACACTGAACAATCACTGGTGCTTGCAGTAGCCATGAAGCAATCCCTGAAATCATAAAATCTCATTTTAACCAATCTTCCGTTATGTTTAACTATCATTTAATCCACACACCTTATTAATTGATACATGGTGTATTAGACAAATTTAGAAAATACCCTTGTGAAGATTATGTGAAATAAAAAATAGCCCCAAAATCCATCGGGGCTAAAAAGGCAAATTATCCTCGTTCATAATCTTCCGAATTATATCTCTTTCTAAATCCCTGACCATCTGGGTGATGTCCTGGTCTCCATTCACAATAACTTTTTCTAATTCTGCACGATGAGAGTTATCCTTCTGAATTTGCTTCCAAAACTCTAACGCGATTTGTTCCAGTTTTCTTCCCCTATGTGGAAAGGATCCTGATTGTGTTGTTCTGTTGGAACTCGAGGTGTAATGTATTTCAATTAATACGTTCATTCTTTTCTTCCTTTATTGATCAATTCAACTTTTTGAAAAATCTCTTATTAATTTCACAATGCGGTCTAAACTATTTTCAGGTATATTCCTAATAGATCTATTCTTCGTACCTAATGTACCCTTAGTTTTTAACTCGAGAATTCCCAATTCCATTTGTGCAGCTCCGAAAGGGTTCGGGGCAATGTCAAAATCAACACCTTTGACATCTTTATATTGGACAATTTCGGTTTCAGCTCCTCCGAAAAGCCCACCTTTCATTGAAACCAAAATAAGCTTAACGTCAGTAATAACAATAAAACCGGTTTTTGTTAATTTAGGATTTGCCGTAGTAAAAGAAAATATTTGTTCACTTTCTCCTACAATTTTTTTAAGCGCAGTGATAGCGAATTCGTAAAATTTCCTTTCTGTTTTTGGAAACTCCAGTGAAATTTCCTCCATTTCTTTCAATGTAACTGGGTATTCAATAATTCCGAACCGATAATTTAATTTTGTGTATTTAGTAGTCATAATTTTTGCTCCTTCTTATTTTTATATGTAAATGAATTCCATATATCATTACGTAAATCCTTCAATAAAGTTTCAGAAAACAAAATAGGATAAATATTTTTATTATTCGTAAAGGACCATGCATTATTATTTACGCCCCCGCATATGCTTATAGCAAAAGCGAAGACTTGCTAGAAGCTTCCTTGCCCCAACTACATACTTTTATAAATTAGCACGTTTTAAGCCTTCCAGTTATAGCTGGAGGGCTTTTTTATTGTTCTTCATACCAAATATCCTCGATTAATAACCCTAGCGCTTTTGCGATACGATAAGCCACTGGTAATGAAGGAAGACGCTTTTTAGTTACAAGACTAGTCATTGTGGTGCTAGTGACTCCTGCTTTTTGACACAACCATTTTTGAGTTCTTCCTTCTTCCTCTAATATTTCTTTTAATCGACACTCCATATGTAAACTCCTTTACAAAAAAATATAAATGGACGTACATTATTATGAAAATAGGCGAATATCATTTATCAAATAACGAGTTACTAACTAGTTCGCAATTAATTATTAAAATCCTGCTAGTTATTAACTAGTTAATCAACACTTGCGAAGGAGACAACAACAGTGAGTATAAAAAGAATTCCTTTATGCTTAAATACTGAAGACCCAGAACAAAAAGAATTGTATGAATTTGTCTCATCTTTATCCAACGGAAAGAAAAGAAATTCAAGTGCATTTTTAAAATTGCTAGTGGATCGTGAGTACCAGAAGAAAAAAGATGGCTATTTAGAGGAAAAAAGAAAATTTGAACAGCAAAAAGAGACGCTAAAAGCGCCTCGTGTGGAAGTAATTAAAAGAGATATTAAGTATTTAACTAAGAACATTGACAAGGATTCCGATTGCGGCACCAATGGCTCCACCGATTAAAAATAACATATCAACAGCTCCTTAGATTGGTTTCTTCTATTATCAGCAAAATCAAAACGATTTATTCAGGAGGGAATGAAATGGCACGTACTGAGACAATTGATTTTAAGCAATTTGTGAAACAAGAAAAATACCCAGTGGGCGATTTACTCAAAATGCTCCAGGATAAAAACTTAATGAGAGTAGTATCCGTGGGAGGAGGTTTAATGGCTGTGATGGTTCCGAAATCAGCCTGGGCAGCTACAAAAGCATCAGCTGACCAAACTTTCGGAAATTTATGGGAAGCGGTTATGAATATTGTGGATTGGATTGTAGTCGGTGTGTTTGTGTTTGGTGGGGTAGCCTGGATGTTCGGACATCGACCAAAGGCACTGGAGCTATTGATAGGTGGTTCTGCCGGTTATATTTTGGCCCGTCATGCGATTGATATTCGGGACTTTCTAAAGAAGTTATAGGGAGTGATACTGATGAGTAAGTCGATTGCTTTTATAGAAAAGCTTTTGAAGATTGCCACAAAGACAGAAGATGTTGAGTTTTTTGTTCAATTGCTATTCGATTTGAAAAAAGGACGGTGACAGAGATGGGCACTAAAGCAATCATTATGTTATGTATCATTGGCTACCGGCTTTATTCTAAAAACAAACCGATTAAGCCTGTTAATTTCAACGCTTTTATCCGTAAAGGGGGTAAGGTGAATGAAATTTCAATTATCAAGTGATTATGGCGAGTTATCAGAAGTAAGAAATATGGTTCCCCATCATGGGATTGACCTGGCTATGCCAGAAGGAACGGATCTCCATACCGTTATGAATGGGGTTGTAGAGAAGGTAGTAGACTTGGGCACAAACAATTTAGGAAAAGGTGTCTTCATTCGAAACGAGGACGGTACACTTTCCATATATGGGCATATGTCTAACATCAAAGTGAAGATAGGCGAGCACTTACACGCTGGTGACTCCATTGGATTATCAGGAAACACGGGTAATTCAACCGGTGCTCATCTACATTATGGGATGAAAGATGCTGCCGGACAATGGGTGGATCCTACACCTGCTGCCGAACAGATTTCAAATATGCAAGGTAACGGGTTTCATTTCAGCGATGTGGGTCACTTCATTTTAGACAAATATAACTCTTTTGCTGATAAAGTCATCGGTGCCGAAATGCATGCAGCTGGCATCCCAACAAAAGAGACCTTTCAAGAAACGTTGCAACTTTGGCTCACCAATATAGGGCATACCTTAACGGACCTAATGCCCGAAATAGGAACAGGAATTACGATTGCTGCAGGTATTGCCATTATGTTCACTGGTAATTTTCCAAAGTATTTCACACGCTGGGGATTTGCGATGATGGGGGTGATCTCGTGGTTAATATTAGGGAAATAAAGTCCATTAAACTATCTGAGTATTTTGCTTATCAACAAAATAAAATGGTCACTTACCGAATCGTCCCTCACACGTCAGTGACCAATAACAGCAATTCAAAAATGTGGAGAGTCCTCCATAATATGTACGAAATTTATGATAAAATGCCATCGAGAATCAGCAGACAAGGATTCAAATATACGTATCGAGAAAAAGATACCGTTTGGTTTGACGTGATATTCAAACAGGAGAAAGATGAAAAACGCATTGAATTCTATGTTAGTACTACAGAAATATGGGTAAAAAAATTCCGTGAAATTCTTGGAAATTACATGAAAGTTACTGTCGAAGAAGTGGAAACAAAAGTATTGGAAATACCAAATAGTGATAAAGTTGTGCTCCAAGAGATTCGTCTTTCTAGGCATGATATATTTTCCCTCAGAGTAAATTCTACCGAACAAACTTCACCAATTGCCTCACTACTAACCGCACTAGATGATATTTCAATGGATGGAGACTTTGCAAGATTATCGATTTGTACAGAAACCTACGACCGAAAACAGTGGGCCCAGAACAGTCATTGGGCCAATGAAAAATTACAGAAGGGGGTAATTCCTGTTCGCTCCAGAATTACCTCCAGTAAATTTCAAAAAGCATTTAAGAAAGGTATAGGGACCTTTGCTAATGAAATTTATGACGTTCTAAACGATGTTATGAATGCTGTTGGCAATACCTTCTTCAAAAGCGACAAACCATTTGAGAAAAAGAAGATCATTGATAAGAAATCAGCTCTTATCGATGAGCTAAATTCAGGTAAGCTTAGCACTAAAACATTAGATAAGTTGAACGAGCCTGTATGGAAGACTTGGGTTCGAGTTGCAGCATATTCTGAAATGAAACTTCGGGCAGATCTCCAGGTAAATACGATTAGCAGCTCCTTCACAGAAATTGCGGGCGACAATGAATTATTACCTTATAAGGTACGCACAAAATGGAGGAGACGTGAAATCATTCAGGAGTTGAACACACTTCATTTATCTAAAACCACAAAAGCTGATGGAGACGTATCTTTATTATCCTGCGATGAGATCGCAAAGGTAGCCTTACAGATGCCTACTTCTATCATCCAGCAACGGTATGAAAATGAATTGTCTGTAAACAAAAAAGTGGAGACTGAAATCCCATCAATTTTTATCCACAAATTGTCCCCAGCTCATGTGAATATCAATGGTATTAAAGTAAGTATCGGAAGTAACAATATAAAACTGCTTTGTAAACCGTTAAAAATCAAAGCCCAGATGAGCAGCGGAATCTTAGTTGGTCATGCAGAATTAAAAGGCGAGGAAAAACCAATTCAAATTCCTCTCAATAATCCCGAGGAGACATATAAAGGGTACGTCGCCATGGGAGGTATGGGTAGTGGTAAAGATACCTTTATTCAAAATTTCGTGACAGAGGCTTCTTTAAATCACAATATTAGCTTTGTGGTGATTGACCAGGTGAATAAAGATGGATTACAAGGCATGGCAAACGGTATCCGAGATAGCCTTCCACCTGAAAGGATTATTGATATCGACTTATCAGATGAGAATTATTTACCACCACTAGATCTAACCGAGGTCATGGCTAAAATTGGCCGTAAAGGTGCAGATCGTTTTGCCAATGAGCTTATAGACTTTTTTGGAGATGTGGAATCGATGGGGCAAAGCCGGAAGATTTTAAGAGCCTTTGCCCAGGCATCGAACGGCAGCTTATACAATATTAAACGATTGCTGGAAGAAGAATCATTTAGAGAAGAAACAGCCAAACGATTACGGTTAGAAGGTAAGCCGAGGATCGCAGAAGAGATTGAAATTTATTTAAGCAAATATGAGTTAGTAGAAAAGAAAAATAACAAAGGGGAAATCACGTCGACCGAAATGAAATGCACGAAAGATGGCCAAAAGTCACTCGATGGAAAAGCGGGATCCATTCTGAATAGGCTAGATGAGTTTATGGGCGACTCCACTTTATTCGAAATATTTGCACAGCCCCCTAAAGCGGAAATGAACCTGGAGCAATGGATGAAGGAAGGCAAAGTTGTTATCTTTAGAGTGCCAGATCGGATTCTATCCACTGTTGCTGTACGGACTTTAGTACACTGGATTACCTTAAAAGTACTAATGACAAGGATGTTAATGACGGTAGAAGACCAAGGAAATGGTGCATTTATTGTTTATAACGAGCCTCAGACGTATCTCTCTGAAAATCCAGGTCTTGCTAAGCTGCTCTCGAGAATTGCCGTACAGGGTAGAAAGGAGCGTTTAGGGAGCATCTTTGCCTGCCATCATTTGGGTCAGTTAAAAGAGATATCGGAGGACTTAATTTCGGGCGGGGTGAATTGGCTGCTGTTTAAAAATGACAACGAAAATACCTTTAAAAAATTAGAGACTCAGCTGCAGCCGATCTCTATTGAATCTGCCTTAAATATCCCGAACACGAAAACCACGAGGCACGCGATCTGCGTCTTAAATTTTGGAGGAGAGCGCAAGCCAGCCTTTATGGTCCGAATGCTAAAACCGTCTTATGAAAGATACAAACCTTATGACAATTCATTTATCACTAAACATCACTCGAGGTTATACGGAAGGCATTTTGAAGAAATTGAAAGGATACTAGAAACAGCTTAATACAAGATTTACCGCATAAAATCCTTTTTTCAGCGCAAAATAGGGAGCTATTTTATTTGCATGTTTCGCTTTCCTAAAGTAATATAAACTTAATTGAATAATTAAACGACCGCATCGGTTAAGATACGGTCGCCTTCGGGGTCAGGTGAAATTCCTAACCGGCGGTGATGAAGCGATGCTTCTTAGTCCGTGACCCGGTTAACATATTATTGTTAAACGGTGGATCTGGTGAAACTCCAGAGCCGACAGTTAAAGTCTGGATGGGAGAAGGAAAAGACGGGATTAATTGTAGGGTGTAGTGTACCTATTTTTAACCCTTTATTTTCTATTGTCTTTTATAGGACCCTGAGGACTTATTGTCTTCAGGGTCTTTTTCATTTTAGGGTAAGAATTTAAGTGGAACCATAGTAAGGAGAAGGAAATTATGTTTACTGGAATTATTGAGGAAATTGGGGTAGTCGCGAACATCCAGCGGACTGGCGAGTCGTTTGTTTTAGCCATTGAGGCAAAAAAAATACTTAATGATGTTCACCTTGGCGACAGTATTGCGGTCAACGGGGTATGTCTTACGGTGACATCCTTTACGGGTAAGCTGTTTACGGTAGATGTTATGCCCGAAACGGTCAAAGCTTCAAGTTTAAATATGATAAAGCGAGGTTCCAAAGTAAATCTTGAGCGGGCGATGGCAGCAGGTGGAAGGTTTGGCGGCCATTTTGTCTCAGGACATATCGATGGAACAGGCATAATTAAAAGTAAACAGTCCTTCGAAAATGCCGTCTACTATGAGATTGAAGCAGAGCAGGATATATTAAAATATGTAATCTTAAGAGGGTCTATAACGGTAGATGGGACAAGTTTGACTGTTTTTGCGGTAACGGAAAATAGTTTTACACTATCGATCATCCCCCATACATTGTCGGAAACGATTTTGGGACTAAAGGGGTCAGGGGATATCGTTAATCTAGAATGCGATATGATTGGTAAATACGTTGGCCATTTTATCAATAACCTTTCAAGTGATACAGCGCAAAAGCGTAAGACAGGGATAACGGCACAATTTTTAGCAGACAATGGCTTTAATTAAATTTTGGTTGGAAAAGTCTAGTTTTAATTGGTATGTAATTTTGAAAGGAGAGATGTGGCGTGTTTAATACGATTGACGAAGCTCTTGCTGATTTAAAAGAAGGAAAGGTTGTTATTGCCTGCGATGATGAGAACAGGGAAAATGAAGGGGACTTTATTTCTCTTGCTGAAAAAGCAACGCCTGAGGTTATAAATCTTATGGCCACTCACGGAAGAGGTCTAATCTGTGTTCCTATTGACGAGGCATTAGCTCAAAAGCTCGACTTACATCCAATGGTTTCCAAGAACACGGATCCAAATCGAACAGCTTTTACCGTAAGCATTGACCATAAATTTTCTACCACGGGCATTTCTGCATTTGAACGTTCAGCAACGGTGTTGAGTATGGTTGACCCGGAATCAAAAGCATCTGATTTTTTAAGACCAGGGCATATGTTTCCATTAATTGCTAAAAAAGGCGGAGTCTTGAGCAGAACAGGGCATACAGAAGCAGCTGTAGACCTTGCAATTTTATGCGGTGCCAAGCCTGCTGGTGTCATTTGTGAAATCATGAATGACGATGGCACGATGGCACGTGTCCCACAGCTGCGCAAAATTGCTGATAAGCTAAACATTAAAATGATAACGATTAAAGATTTAGTAGAATACCGAAACAACAAGGAAAATTTAGTTAAGCGGGAAGTTTAAAACAAATTTAGGAGGCATACTCATGGGTAATATTTTTGAAGGAAATTTAGTTGGCTCAGGATTAAAAGTTGGAATCGTGGTTGGACGTTTTAATGAATTCATTACAAGTAAACTATTAGGCGGTGCACAGGATGCACTTAAAAGACATGGCGTCAGTGAGACAGACGTAGATATTGCCTGGGTACCAGGTGCATTTGAGATTTCATTAATCGCCCAAAAAATGGCTAATAGTAAAAAATATGATGCAGTTATCACGCTTGGCACAGTCATTCGCGGCTCTACTCCTCATTTTGACTTTGTTTGTAATGAAGTGGCAAAAGGGGTTTCCGCAATTAATTTAAGTAGTGGTATTCCGGTTATTTTTGGTGTGTTAACCACGGATTCTATTGAACAGGCAATTGAGCGTGCTGGGACTAAGGCGGGTAATAAGGGATGGGATGCCGCTTCGGCTGCAATTGAAATGGCCAATTTGTGCAGAACGATTGAACTATAAAATTATAGCAAAAAAACATGTACAATTCATGTCAACTTTTCTATAATGAATTTAACAAAAAATATTTTTAAAAATTAGGTGCTAAAATCTTTTCGAGAGATTTTCAGCTTAAAAGGGAAGTTTGGTATAAGCCAACGCGGTCCCGCCACTGTAAATGAGAGCAACCTATATGGTGCCACTGTCGACTACGATGGGAAGGCATAGGAAGCGATGATCATGAGCCAGGAAACCTGCCTAATACTTGTGCGCCAATAAACCTACGAGGATGGGACGGTGTTGAAGGCTAGACTCCCTTTACTTATTGCTAGTAACCTGAATCTAATCATACCAACATCTCCATTACTTAGTGGAGATGTTTTTTGTTTTTATCCAAGCCATTTTGTTTTTGCACAAGAAGATTTATTTTTTGTTACATAATATTTATTACACTGAAAGTAGGGAGAAAAATGAAGAAATTGTATTCATTGCTGTTAGTAGTATTATTAACAGTAGGAGTTTTAGCAGGTTGTGCTGAAAAGAAAGACCAAGTTAAGGAAGAGAATAAATCCAGCGTTGAGAAGAAAACAGCGGAAATAACCTATCCAGTTACACTTACAGATGCTACCAAAACTAAAGTTATTATCGAAAAGAAACCTGAAAAGATCGTTTCATTAATTCCAAGTAATACAGAAATTGCATTTGCATTAGGACTTGACAAAGAAGTGGTGGGCGTGTCTGATTTCGATAATTATCCGGAAGCCGCGACGAAAAAAGAAAAAATCGGCGGACAGGAAATAAACTTAGAAAAAATCATTTCCTTAAAACCAGATTTAGTGCTAGCACATGCATCGTCTGCTCATAATTCTGAAGCAGGGCTTCAGCAGCTTAAAGATGCCGGAATTACCGTTTTGGTTGTTAATGATGCGCAAAATTTTGACCAAGTTTATGATTCCATTGATATGATTGGGAAAGCTACCGGTGAAACAGCGAAAGCCGATGAAATGATTACAGGGATGAAGGATAAATTGGCTGAAATTAAAGCAAAGGCTGGGGAAATAAAAGAAAAGAAAAAGGTATTAGTTGAGGTTTCACCGGCTCCAGAAATTTATACACCTGGAAAGAATACCTTTATGGATCAAATGCTAAGTTCGATTAATGCTGAAAACCTTGCAAATGATCAAGAAGGCTGGATTAAAATTGATCAAGAAGCGATGATTAAACGGAATCCTGATGTTATCGTCACAACATACGGGTACTATGTTAAAAATCCGGCAGAACAAGTTTTAAGCAGAAAGGGCTGGGAAACGGTCAACGCTGTAAAAAATAAGCATGTAGTCGATGTGGATTCTGATCGCGTGACTCGCTCAGGCCCTCGGATCGTTGAAGGAGTAGAAGATCTTGCAAAGGCTGTCTATCCTGAGATTTTTAAATAATAAGTATTTAGCCTATATAATAGCTGGAATGTTCCTTGTTCTAGCTTTTTTATTAGGGATTTCAATTGGAACAGTTTCGGTTCCAATCTTAACAATTATTAAGATTATCAGTGCGAAAGTTTTTGGGGTTATTTCATTGGAGACAATTGACCCTATGTATTCAAGTATTGTCCTTAACATTCGCTTACCTAGAGTGATTTTATCAGGTCTTGTCGGGGCTTCTCTTGCAATTGCAGGGGCAGCCTTTCAAGGACTGTTAAGAAACCCGTTAGCAGATCCTTATACACTAGGTGTATCCTCCGGGGCGTCTGTTGGAGCGGTGTTGACACTGTTTTTCCATCTATCGATTCCTTTTATTGGTTCCTTCACATTACCATTGCTAAGTATTTTATTTTCCTTTTTAACCATCTTTTTAGTCCTTTCTTTCGCCAGTAAAATAGAGCGCTCGATGAGAGTGGAAACGATTATTTTAACAGGGATAATTTTTAGCTCCTTCTTAGGGGCAATTATTTCGCTGATGATTGCACTGACTGGGGATGAGCTCCGGCAAATTATTGGCTGGCTATTAGGAAGTGTATCGATGAGAGGCTGGGAGTACATAAAGATCATTTTGCCATTTTTTATCATTGGCTCAGGCCTGCTGATTTTTAATGCAAAGGAACTAAACGCCATGTCGTTTGGGGAAGAGCGGGCACAGCATTTAGGAGTCAATGTTCAAAAAAGAAAGCTAATTATTTTAACAGCTGGCTCCATCTTAACAGGAGCGGCGGTTGCGGTGTCAGGCACCATTGGCTTTGTCGGGTTAGTGATTCCTCATTTATCTAGATTATTATGGGGACCCGATCATCGGCATCTCCTTCCTTTATCGATCATAACAGGAAGCGGTTTTTTAATCTTAGCTGACTTAATTTCAAGGACAATCATATCTCCTACTGAATTACCGATTGGTGTCATCACTGCTTTAATTGGTGCACCTGTATTTGCAATAATCCTGCTCCAAAGAAAAAGGATGGAAAGAAGTGGTTAGAGAATGCTTAGTGTTCAACAGGTTTCCGGTGGATACTCGGGTGAAGCCGTTCTGAAAGACATTTCTTTTGATGTGAAAAAGGGAGAATTATTTGGGATATTGGGGCCAAATGGAAGTGGAAAGACAACCCTTTTGAAAATGCTTAGTGGAATTTTGCCTATCCAAAAAGGTGAGATTTTTATCAATCGGAAACGGCTGCAGGAATACAAAACAAAACAACTGGCCCAAATGCTTGCCGTTCTTTCACAACATTCATCACAATCATTCTCTTACACAGTAAAAGAAACGGTCTCGCTTGGCCGTTATGCACATCAAAAGGGGTTATTTCAAACCTGGAATAAAGCCGATGAAGAGGTTGTCCAGCGAGTAATGAAGCAAATTGGTGTTTCCAGATTCCAAAATAAAAATATTCAAGAATTATCAGGCGGTGAAAAACAAAGAGTATTTCTTGCCCAAGCTTTGGCCCAAGAGCCTGAAATACTTTTGTTAGATGAACCCACGAACCATTTGGATTTGTCGTATCAAAAGGAATTATTAGATTTCTTAAAACAATGGACGTCAGAAAATGGATTAACAGTCATCTCTATTTTTCACGATTTAAACCTTGCCGGGCTTTATTGTGATCGATTGCTCCTTCTCGAAAATGGAAGAATTAATATCGATCATATTCCGAATGAGGTGCTTCGGGAAGAACGAATAAGGGATGTGTATCATACAGACATTCAAAAACATCCCCATCCTAAAGTAGCTGCACCGCAAATGGTTTTACTGCCAAAAGTGAATAAGGAAGTTGTCGATTTTGAACTAGATGAGTCGATGCTGCATATTTCAGAAGAATATATTGAGTTAACATCCCCCCTGCCATTAAGGACGATGTCATCTGGAGTGATTGGTTCGGGAACAGGCTGGCACCAAACATTTGTCAACCGTCATGTTCACAAGGGTTACAGCTGTAGTGACCATCGCTCAGAAATGGCTTCATTTTTAAAATCAAACGGGTTTGAACCCTCGGAAACTGTTGGCATGATGACCGCAGTTGTCCTCGAAGATGTAGTATACAAGCGGTTTGAACATAATAGTTTCTCGATATTTGCAGTTGTGACAGCAGGAGTAGGAAATGCGATTGATGCTTCGAAAAGTGAACAGCATACATTTGAAATGACACCCGGAACAATCAATACCTGGATTTTTGTGAGCGGAGAGCTGACAGAGGAAGCTTTTATTCAAAGTATCATGACCGCAACTGAAGCGAAGGTTAAGGCATTGAATGATCTAAAGGTAATCGATGAAGTCACCGGAACGATCGCCACCGGTACATCGACAGATAGTATCTTAATTGCTGCTACTCAAACGGGTGAAGTATTAGAATTTGCGGGTACGATTACCCCGTTAGGCAAGCTTATTAGCAAGGCAGTTTATCAGTGCACGATCGAAGCGATTCAAAAATCCAGCAAGAGGAAATGCAAATGATCGTCCATCATTTAATCTCAATCACAGTTGCCTATATTATTGACCTGTTTATTGGGGATCCACCCGATTGGCCCCACCCTGTAAGATGGATTGGAACGATGATAACATTTTTTGAAAAACGTTGGAATAATGGCAAGTCTAAGCGGTGGAAAGGGGTGGCCATGCTCCTTTTTATATTACTCTTAGTTTTTTTCATCGTTTTGGTATTAGTTCTAATTGGATATAGGCTTCATCCTGTTGTTGGTGTTTTAGTGGAAAGTATGATTATTTCTACTTGCATTGCTCAAAAAAGCTTGAAGGTGGCTTCTCTAGAAGTCTATCGTCCATTAATAGAAGGGGACCTTCCTGAAGCAAGGAAAAAACTATCCTATATTGTTGGCCGTGATACAGATTCCTTGGATGAGAGTGAAATCGCTCGCGGCACGATTGAGACTGTGGCCGAAAATACTAGTGATGGAGTGACGGCCCCCTTGTTTTGGGCACTGATTGGCGGAGCCCCGCTGGCGATGGTTTATCGCGCAGCCAATACTTGTGATTCGATGGTGGGTCACATGAGCGCTAGATATAAAGAGTTTGGCTGGGCGTCTGCAAAATGGGATGATGTGATGAACTGGGTTCCAAGTCGATTAACTGGGATCATCATGCTGATAGGAAAACGTCCCGTAAGGATGCCTTATAGAAAAGCTTGGGCGATTTTATTCCGTGATGCGAAAAAGCACCCGAGCCCGAACAGCGGCTGGGGGGAAGCGGCTGTCGCAGCTATTTTAGGGATACAGCTTGGCGGAATCAATTATTATAAAGGATTGATATCGAACCGGGCAAAAATGGGTGAACCCATTCAGACCATCCAAGCGGAACATATCATCACGGCCAATCAAATTCTTAGCAAAACGGTCTTTTTATTTTTACTATTTTTATGGATAGGGGGAATAGTCCTTGAATTGGCCGTCACATGGCTCGAATCCTCAATATTTATATGAGGCAATGGGCCTTGCACTCCCGTTGCAGTTTATTGATTTTAGCGCAAATATCAATCCACTTGGTCCGCCATCTGTGTTAAAAGAAAAATGGCCGGATTTTTTTCAAGAAATTAATGTTTATCCAGATCCCTATGCAACACAGCTGAAGGAAAGGATTGCAAAATCGGAGCAGACCCCGATCGATACAATCCTAATTGGAAATGGAGGAGCAGAGCTTATTACGCTGCTTGCCCGTATGCTTGCCGGCAAAAAAGTCGGCATCGTGGAACCCACTTTTTCGGAATATGAACAAGCATGTCGGGCAAACAAATGTGAAATTGTCTACCATCAACTAGTGGAGCCCAACTTTGAATTGAATTCGGTCAATTTACACTCGAATTTGATGGATGCAGATGCTTTGTTTTTGTGTAATCCAAACAATCCAACAGGTATTTACTATCCGGCCTCTAAGATTATTTCGATCATAGAGGAATGTGAAAAGCGGGATTGCCTTGTCATCTTGGATGAAGCATTTTTTGATTTTTTAATAGAATATGAATCATTGGTTCCATACATAAACAAGTTTTCAAATTTAATTATTATTCGCTCACTGACAAAAATGTTTGCGATTCCAGGAATACGCTTGGGATATTTAATCGCTCAGCCAGCGATTGTTTCGAGCCTTAGCCAGTTGCAATCACATTGGAGTACCAATACCATTGCGTTATTAGCAGGGGAACTTTGTCTGCAAAATGAATTTTTTATTAAAGAGACACAGGCATATATTAGTCATGAGCGGAAAAGGCTGTTTGCCTTTTTTACACAGAAAGAATTTGTGGTTTCGTCTTCCAACGTGAATTTCTATTTATTGAAGGATCCGCATTTCAAAGATCAGTTTGCGTTGTTTGAGTTTCTTCTACATCAAGGCATCATTCCAAGGCATACCTTTAATTTTCCTGGTCTAGAGGGAAGATGGCTTCGGTTTGCCATAAAAAGTAATCAAGAAAATAATCAACTAATGGAAGTGTTGGCGAAATGGCGTCATCATCATTAATCTTCATAACAGGCGGAGTAAGAAGTGGGAAGAGCAACTTTGCTGAGAGGAAAGCAGTAGAGATCGCTCGTAAGACAGGCTGCAAGCTTACCTATCTGGCAACCGGTGTTCCTTCTGATCAAGAAATGAAGGAACGAATTGAAAAGCACCAACGCGATCGAGATTCAGCGAATTACCGGTGGAAAACGTTTGAACAGTCTGTTCAAATTGGGAAAATTGCTGATGACTTTCATGGCGAGGATGTTATTTTGTTGGATTGTGTCACAACTCTATTAAATAATGAATTGTTTTCTTCTGAGCAAGCGTGGGATGAACGTTTTTTAGAAACGGTTAAAGAAAATGTGATTACAGGGATTACTTTGATAAAAAATCGTGCTCGGACAATAATTGTCGTCAGTAATGAAGTATTAAACGAGCCGTTACTTGGCAATGATCTGGTGTTTACCTATGGCCGCTTGCTGGGCCAAATCCATCAATATTTAGTCAAGGAAGCGGAGTTAGTGTTTTTAGTGGAGGCAGGGATTCCTATTGTAATGAAGGGAGTAACGCAATGAAAGGAATCATGATTCAGGGTACGGCTTCAGATGTGGGCAAAAGTCTAATCGTAACGGCGTTGTGCCGAATACTTGCCAATGAGGGAGTAAAGGTCGCTCCATTTAAATCTCAAAACATGTCCAATAACTCATACGTGACACAAGACGGTAAAGAAATTGGCAGAGCACAAGGGATTCAGGCGGAAGCAGCTAGAGTGGAGCCAACCGTTTGGATGAACCCTATTCTATTAAAGCCAAAGTCAGATCAGCATGCAGAAATTGTTTATCTAGGAAAAGCGATCGAAACCCTTTCGGGACGAGGATATCGGGATCATTTTTATGAAAAAGGGGTAGAGGTAATTAAGAATTCTCTACATCAGCTGGCCGATGAATATGATGTAGTGGTGATTGAGGGAGCAGGCAGCCCGGTTGAAATCAATTTAAAGGACCGCGAGTTGGTCAATATGAAGGTAGCCGAACTAGCCGATGTACCAGTTATACTGGTTGCTGATATTGATCGCGGCGGGGTCTTTGCTAGTATTGTTGGCACACTTGAATTATTGGAGCCTTACGAAAGGCAACGAGTTGTCGGTGTAATTATCAATAAATTCCGCGGAGATATCAACCTATTTGAAGATGGAGTTCAGTGGCTGGAAGAGAAAACGGGTGTACCTGTATTAGGTGTATTACCGTTTGTGGAAAATCATATGATTGATGGTGAGGACTCATTATCGATTCGCAGCCAATTTTCTAATCGGAATGAAGGGACAATTGATATTGCCGTCATCCACCTGCCGTTTATTTCAAATTACAGTGATCTGGAACCATTTTTATTTGAAAAAGATGTTTCGCTCCGTTTGGTCCATCATGCGAGTGAGTTTGGACAGCCAGATGCCGTTATTATTCCGGGTACAAAAAGTACGATTAGCGACTTGAAAAATTTAAGAGATAAACAGTTAGATATCTTAGTCCAAGCATACGTAGCAAATGGCGGCTATATTGTTGGGATTTGTGGCGGGTATCAAATCCTTGGCGGATATTTGATCGATGAAGTTGGTTCCGACACTGGGATACGGAACCACAAGGTGAAGGGGTTAGGAGTGATTCCTGCTGCAACCACTTTTTATAAAGAAAAGGAAACAAATCGAGTCACTGCCCAGTATCACAAGCGGATAGAATTACCAATTCACCAGCCAATCGTAGGGTATGAAATCCATTTAGGAAAGACTATCTTTTCTAAAAAAGGATGTCCATTTTTAACATTAGCAAACGGGGAAGACGAAGGCTATTTCGCAAATGACGGTCAAATCATTGGAACGTACCTTCACCATCTATTTCATAATGATGAGTGGAGAAATCACTGGTTAAACATGATTCGGAAAAGGAAAGGACACCCTGCTAAAGAAATCCATTCAATTAGCGAGTTTAAAGACAAAAGATTTGATTCTATCGCTGCCGAAATGAAAAGTCATCTAAAATGGGATCTGATTAAAAAGATTATCAATCAATGGGGTTCAAAAACATGAAGTTCTTGAAAGGTTTCTTGATTAATATTCAATTCTTTACAGCAATCCCTATCACACTCGAGTTACCAATGGATAAAGACCATCTTAAAAAGGCAGTCCAAGCCTTCCCACTCGTTGGATTAATACAAGGGATCATTTATTCAGCGGTATTTTATCTGAGTCTTGAATTTACTCCTTTTTCCCATCTTGCCTGTGCATTCTTGCTTTGGCTGGCAACGATTCTCCTGACCGGAGGAATTCATCTGGATGGCTGGATGGATGCAAGTGATGCTTATTTTTCCTATCAAGATCAAGGGAAAAGGCTGGAAATTATGAAGGATCCAAGAACGGGTGCATTTGGTGTTCTCTCCATCCTTGTTTTATTAAGCTGTCGGTTTCTATTTATGTATGAGAGTACAGCAAAGGTCGAAAACACACTATTTATCATGATTGCTGTCATCCCTTTTTTAAGTAAAACCGTCATGGGTGTTCTGTTGTTAACGGTAAAGTCCGCCAAGAATGAGGGGCTGGGCGCGTTATTCCAGAGTGCGGCGAAACCGCAGGCCCTTTGGCCGTATCCTATTATTTTAGTTGGTGTTCTAATTCTGGTTAGTTTATTCATAAAAGGATTCTTCTTAATAGGTTTATTGATTTTGGCTGCAGCCTGCTGTTTATTCCTTTTTCGTCGGAAAGCTGTGAAATGGTTCGGTGGAATTACGGGGGATGTATTAGGTGCGGCTGTTGAAGGGACTGAGTTAATCCTGTGGATGACGGTGTGGTTATTGCATTATTTCGTCATGGTGTAACAGAAGAAAATAGACGAAAAGCCTATCTAGGGTGGAACGATTCGCCGTTATGTCCGGAATCAAAACCTATATCGGTAACAAACAGCTATCAGCGCTATTTTTCTAGTGATTTGCAAAGATGTACTGATACAGCAGAAATATTATTTCCAAACTCTAGCCCCTATTTATTAAAAGAATTACGAGAAATGAATTTCGGTCAATGGGAAGGGAATACGTACGAAGACTTGAAAGAAAATAGACATTATCGGCAATGGCTGGCAGATCCTGTTACGCATTGTCCGCCCGACGGTGAATCATTTGATGAGTTCACCAAGAGAGTTGATGCTGGCTGGGCTAGGATGATTGAAGAGGTTCTCTCTTCCAGATTGCAGAGTTGTGCAATGATCACTCATGGCGGGGTGATTAGATATCTTTTATCTAGGTTTGCCCCACACCAAAAAGAATTTTGGGAGTGGCAGGTTAATCATGATCAGGGGTTCGAACTCATATTTGAAAAAGAATCTTTAAGGAGGGGGACGCGGTGCACTTTATTATTGGAGGTGCCTTTAACGGCAAACGGGCTTGGGTAAAGAATACCTACACTGTTTACGAGAATAAACAGTGGGTCTCAGCTTATGATAACCATTCTCTCCCGATAAATTTAATTGATTTTGGCAAGGATGTGATGATCCTTGAGGGTGTAGAAATATGGTTGAAAGATTTAACTGTGACATATGATGCCGACAAGTGTCGAGAGATTTGGAATAAATGTCTCGAGAATTGGCTTTCTTGGGAGCAGGAAGCTCTACATCGCCAATTAATTGTGATTGGGACGGATATTACAAAAGGAATTGTGCCATTGGAAGTAGAAAATAGATTGTGGCGGGATGTAACAGGATGGGCCTATCAAGATATCGCCGCAAAATCAGCTAAGGTTGACGTCATTTGGTATGGATTAAATCAAACGATTAAGTAAAGGGGAGAAGTTTCAATGAAAATTTACACAAGAACAGGTGACAAAGGAAAAACAAGCATAATTGGTGGCAGGGTAGACAAAGATGATACCCGTGTGGAAGCCTATGGAACGGTAGATGAAGTGAATTGTTTTGTCGGTCAGGCGATTCAAGAGCTTAACCCCAAATTATTTAAGGACGTGCTTGATGATCTGGAGAAAATTCAACATGAATTATTTGATTGTGGGGGCGATCTTGCTAATGTGACTGAGAAGCGTGTAATAAAGCTGCAGCAAGAATCGATTGATTACCTTGAAAAGAAAATAGATGAATATATTAAAGAGGCACCAGAGCTTGAACGGTTTATTTTACCGGGTGGTACCAAGCCATCGGCATCGATTCATATTGCTAGAACGGTGACTAGAAGAGCGGAAAGATTAGTTGTTAAGCTAGTCAAGGCTGATTCGAAAACACCTGAATTAGCCTTAATGTACTTAAACCGCTTATCAGATTATTTCTTTGCATTGGCTAGAGTTATAAACTTTCGATTAAATGTCAACGACGTTGAGTATGTGCGCAGTGCAAAAGTATTCAGGGATGGGAAGCGTAAGGAGGAAAAGTAGTATGAAGGGAAAAGTGGTGAGCGGGCTGGCCATGTTAACAGCATTGTCAGTTGTCGGAGCAATGATTAAAATTCCAGCCATTGTCGGCAGTGTCGCATTGGATGTTTTTCCTGCGCTATTGGCAGCAGTCCTGTTTGGAGCGAGGGCTGGAGCAGTTGTGGCTGCATTTGGTCATCTGCTATCCGCTCTAATAGGTGGTTTCCCATTGGGTCCAATGCACTTTTTAATTGCTGTCGAAATGGCAGTGCTCGTTTGGATGTTTGGACGTCTTTATAAAAACAATAAGGTTTTAGCAAGTGTGCTCTTCATTATTGGGAATGCATTTGTTGCTCCCTTACCATTTATGTTTTTAATGAATGTCGGTTTTTATTTAGGAATTGTCCCTTCATTGCTAATCGGTTCGGTCATCAATATTGTAATCGCATTGGCAGCAATTCCACGGCTTTCTTCATTGGACACTTTTGGCTTAGCGAAGCGGGAAGAAAAATTATGAGAGATATTATAACCATTCCTTTTAACGATACGGACTCCCTCATGATTGCTTGTGATAATAGCGGAGCCATTGGGATGAAAGAAAAAGACCTTGTTCATGTCACATACGAAACAGTAGCTTATTATTCGTTTAGAGTTGCTGCTATGGAATGTATGGCAGCAGGCGGGGAGCCCGTTTCAGTGGTGCTCCACAACTTCTGCGGAAATGAACCATGGGACGAGTTAGTTTCAGGAATACAAAAAGGGCTGCATGAACTAAATTTATCGGATGTACGGATAACTGGTAGTACAGAAAGTAACTTTTCACTCATGCAATCTGCTCTTGGTTTAGTCGTTCTAGGGAAAAAGTCTATTGCTCGAACGACAGAGCTAGCTTACTCTAACCAATTGAAAGTTGCAGTGGTAGGCAGGCCTCTTGTTGGAAACGAAGTGATTGAACAAAAGGATCAAGTTGCCCCTCTTTCGGTTTTTCAGGAGGTCAGCATGATTCATGATGTAATGGTCTGGCCGGTTGGATCCAGAGGGATTTTATATGAGATCAATCAGATGTTCCCTATTGAAGGATTTTCACAGGAAATGATCATCTCAAACGTGGATATTATAAAATCTGCTGGTCCAGCTACCTGTTTTTTGGCCGTGTATGATCCAGGACAAGAAGAAACAGTAATGAAAACAGCAGGAAGATTTTTCAATCTATTGGAAATAAAAAAATAGCACGCATCGATTGCGTGCTATTCACCACTATTCTTAACTTTTTCAGCTAATGAATTTACGGCCTCGCCGAGCTTATATAAAGCTTTATCCAAGCCCTTTTTCCATCCTGGGGCTTGTTCTTTTATGGTTTCACCTAGTTTTTGTGCATTTTCATTTAGTTCCTTGCTAATCTTCTTCGCCTGTTCATTGAATTTTAAATTAGGCGGAGCTTCACCGGCAAGCTGTGCATTAATTGAAGAAACTTCGAATCGTTCTTTCGGAAGATGCTGAATAGATTCTTTCATCATCTCTTTAAAAATCGGCACCACATTGGCCGAACTCGCACTTGGCAGGTAATGCTGCCGGTCGGTTTGGTCAAATCCTAACCAGATTGCCCCGACAAGATTTGGAGTATATCCAACCATCCATTGATCCTTTGTTCCACTGACATCCTTAAATGGTAATTGGGTAGATCCAGTTTTTCCGGCGAGTTGCACTCCGGAGATTCGGGCGCGTCTACCCGTCCCGGATTCTACTACATTTAAGAGCATCGAAGTCATTTCATCCGTGACCTCTTCTGACGTCACTTTTGTGGTTTTCGCTTCCCGCTCTGCTAAAACATTTCCAGTCGGCCCAACAATTTTAGTAATGAAGTGGCTATCTTCACGCTTCCCGCCATTTGGGAAAGCTGAAAAAGCGTTTGCCATTTGAAGGGGGGAGACCCCTTGACTCATCCCTCCCAGTGCGATTGCCAGGTTTTTATCTTCTTTTGTAACAGGGATGCCAAACCTTTTTAATGAATCGATCCCTTTATCTAGGCCAATCTTATTTAACAGCCACACAGCCGGGATATTCAGCGATTTCTCAAGTGCCTTATACATTTCAACCTTTCCTTCATATGTTTTTGAAAAATTTTCTGGTTTGTAATTTCCGAAGGTGGTTGGTTCATCGACAAGCTTGGATGAATAGTTGTATCCTTCTTCAAGAGCAGGTGTATATACTGCCAATGGTTTGATCGTTGACCCAGGCTGTGCACGTAATTGTGTTGCTCGGTTAAAGCCTCGGAATACATGCTCACCGCGGCCTCCAACAAGGGCTAGTACTCCCCCTGATGCTGGGTCCATTAGGACGGAACCGCTTTGAACTAATTTACCCCCTTGGCTCCTTGGGAACAAGTAGTTTTTACTATAGACCTTTTCAAGTCCAGACTGAAGATCTTGATCCAAAGCAGTATATATTCGATAACCTCTTGTTAATATTTCTTCCTGTGTTATACCGTATTTATTGATAGCTTCATTTAAAACAGCATCGACATAATAAGGGTATTTTCGTTCAACAAAGCTCCCACCGCCATCGTGAAGACGAATCTTTTCTTTTTTAGCCTCGGTATACTGTGAATTATTAATCATACCTAGTTCTTTCATTTTTGCTAAAACAGTATTTCGTCTCTTCATGGCTAAATCATAGTTATTATAAGGGTCCAGATAATTTGGTGAATGCAATAGTCCGGCTAGCATTGCTGCCTCACTGACCGTGACATCCTCGATATTTTTATTAAAATACTTTTTTGATGCATTGCTAATACCCCAGGCACCGCTCCCGAAGTAAACCTGATTGATATACATTTGCAGAATCTCGTTTTTGGTATAAACCTTTTCGATTTTTACCGCTAAAAATAATTCCTCAGCTTTTCGTTTATAGGTACGTTCTGGTGAAAGAAGGGCATTCTTCGTTAGCTGTTGCGTTAAAGTACTTCCACCACCCGTAATTCTTCCCGCAAACAAATTACTGAAAAAGGCACGGGCAATTCCTTTGATATCAAAACCACCATGCTGATAGAAGCGTTCGTCCTCAATGGCAACGACAGCATTGGGTACATACTTTGGCAAGTCCTCAATTTTTACGCCTTTTGTCCGATTAGTAGCGACATTGCTAGCTACTTTTCCATTTTTATCATAAATAACTGTCGGTTGACTGAGACCCTGCTTTAATGATTGAACATTTGCTCTCATCGCGAGCCAGCCGAAATAGAGGATGGTCGCTAAAACAACCACTAAGATCATTAATAAGAATATTTGTGTTAAATGTTTCTTTTTCCAGAAACGAACGATTTTTTCCCAAAATGGATGCAATTTCTCCATGTGATCTCCTTACTTTAAAAGAGTAATTTTTAATTCTTTTATTATAAATTTTATCGAATTAAAAGACTAGTAAAAACCATTTGGCTATTATTATTCCCCCTTGGAACAAATAAAACTTAATTACGTCTAACAAGTAGATAAAAAAATATTTTAAATTTGTGTAGGGTTCATTAAAAAAACTTCGTCTATTAGGTGTAATGAATGGGAAACAGGAGGAAATAATGATTACGATAAAAAATTTAAGCCATGATTTTGTGATTGGAAAAAAAGGAAGACAAACAATTATTCCGGTACTTAGAGATATTTCTTTGACGGTCGAAAAAGGTGAAATTGTTACGATTGTTGGCAGGAGTGGTTCTGGGAAATCGACGCTTCTTAATTTAGTGAGTGGCTTCATTCATCCGAAAGAGGGTGAAATTTGGATCAGCGGGGAAAAGGTATCAGATCTGAATGAAACGAAATTTGCAGATTTTCGGATTAATAATCTAGGATTTATTTTTCAAAGCTTTCAATTGATTCCGAGCATGACTGCCTTTCAAAACGTGGAGCTGCCGCTAATATTAAAAGGTATTAACGAAAAGGAACGAAAAATCCAAACGGATGAAATGCTTAAAAAAGTTGGTCTGCTAGATTACCAGGATCATTATCCAGGAGAATTATCAGGCGGGCAGCAGCAGCGGGTAAGTATCGCCCGTGCCTTAATTGTTAATCCCCCGATTATTCTTGCCGATGAACCGACCGGCAGCCTTGATAGTGAAACAGAGGAAGAGTTATTGAAATTCATTAAGGAATTAAATACGGATTTAGGAATCACCTTTTTGATTATCACCCATGATGATAGGGTGGCCGATATCGGCAACCGAAAGATTGAGTTAAAAGATGGCCGCATTGTCGAGGGGGTGCTGTTATGAAGTTAAAAGATCAATTCCGCTTCGTCCGCCAGAATATGAAGAAAAATAGAACGAGAGTATTTATGACGATTCTTGCGACAGCAATGGGTTGTGCCTTCTTAATTGTTCTCGCCTCCGTCGGGTTTGGCTTACAGAAATCAGTGGTAAAGGAAATTACAGAACGCAGGGTAATCACCCAAATCGATGTTCACGGCAAAGAAACAAAAGATCAAGGGGTTTTTCGTCCTTTAAACGATAAAGATATTCAAATTTTTGAAAAAGTTAAAGATGTTAAAGCAGTCACAAGAAGGAAAATGTTACAACAGGAAAGCACCTATACGATTGGGAATTATCAAGAAGGAACGCAAACCTTTGTGGCAAATTTTCCGGCAGAGATTAAAGCTGGTTTTGAATTATCCGCAGGCAGGCTGCCAAAGGGGAAAGATGAAGTGGCTGTAGGCTATAATTTCCTAACTAATCTTGCAGATAAGGATGCTGGCGATGATTTGTACGATGAAAAGGGAAAAGTTAAAGCAGAGTATATCTATAAAGGCGAATTGCTTGGCAAGGAAATTAAGTTAACGATCAGGCAGTTTAAAGAGGGCAAACAAGTAGAAAAAACGATTCCATTGAAGGTTGTTGGCATCTCTAAAAAGCCAACGAAAGAATGGGCAGAAGACCGAAGTGTCTTTATTTCGGATGACATGTTAACAGAAATTGAGACGTTTACTGGAACACCAAAAGGGTTTCTCCTTGATGCAAATAGTGAAGTTCCTGGCGACCTCAATGATCATAAAAATTCTTATGATGAAGTAAAAATCTATGCCAAAAACATGGAAGCTGTCCAAAGTATCTCTGATCAATTAAAAGAAAAGAACTATGCTTCGTATTCTGTCGTAAATGAACTAAAAGAGGTAAATATCGTCTTCATGATTGCAAAAGCAGGACTCATATTTATTGGAACGATTGCCATTTTAATCGCTTCTATCGGAATTTATAATACGATGACGATGGCGGTGACCGAGCGGGCCCCTGACATTGGAATTATGAAAGCAATCGGTGCGAATCCAAAAACGATTAAACGAATTTTTCTGCTTGAAAGCAGTTATATTGGGTTAATCGGTGCACTCATTGGTACAGTCGTTTCCTATGGGATTAGCTATGCGGTGAATTTTGCGATTCCATTAATTATCAAACAGGCATTTGGTCAAGAATCGGACTTAGACTTAATCTTTAGCGACATCCCGCTTATTTTACCAATCATTTGTATTGTAATTTGTTATGGTGTTACGATTATCTCAGGATTTCGACCAGCACAGCGGGCAACAAAAGTTGATGTATTAAAAGCAATGCGGAGAGAAGTTTAGTTACGAGGTTATCCAATGAAATTCCGCACCATTCGTGGACAACCAATTCCTAGTCCAAGCATATGTTAATAGAAAGATTGTTTAACATAAAGGAAAGGGCTGGGGAAGATGATTAACTGGAAGGTCCGATTAAGAAACCGAAACTGGGTTATCGCGTTTGTATCTCAAATTATGATTGTTGCTCAAATGGTGTTTGCCTGTTTAAATTCCTTTGGGATCATTGATTTTCAACTCACTGATGCTATTCAAAATTCTGTGTTAACCTTTTTAAATGCTGTATTTGTATTGCTGTCTATGTTAGGAATCGTACAGGATCCAACCACCAAGGGCTATGGGGACAGTGAACGGGCATTAAAATACAAGGACCCAAATTAATCTAATGAAAACAGGCTACCTGCATAGCCAAAAAGATAAAAAATGCCTCTGGTGATGAAAACCAGAGGCATTTTTCATATCTTCACTTCTGGACTCTTGACCCAAATGCTACATTTATTACCAAAATATCTACAATTTGCTAAATATTTGTTAAAATAAGAATTAGAGATATGGTAAGGAGGAAAACTTAGGTTTGACCCTTGGTAGTACTTCTTTGTTGTTTTTGGAATAGAATTAATGATCCATTGGGAAAGGGGTCCTTAAAATGTGGTTTTGGATTACTATTTCTGCTTTATGTTTCGTCCTATTGCTGATTGTAGAGGAATTCATCTACTATTTTTGGAACCGTTATGTGTATGGTGCAAATTATGATAGAAAGAGGAGATGGTGGAGTAGACTGTCTGTTGCAGTTGTTATATTTAAACGGTTGTTTCATAAAAGAGAAAAAGAAAGATCGAATACTAATTCAGATAAGGGCTTGCCATTATAAGGTAAGCTCTTATCTTTTTTATATTTCCAAGAAATATGAAACCCTTCTTATTTTTACGTTTTAGTTAGATGAATTCCCTTTTTTCTTATTTAAATATGCACCGAAGGAATCAATGACGAAAAACAATATAAATAATAAAACAATGATATATTCAGCTGCCTCCATTACCCTAAAAGGGTTAATGGCCTTCCAAATAATTCCTGAAATACTTACGCCCATCAAAAGATCCAACGAAATAATTAGTATTAAGCTGCCAACCGCCAGCAGGGTCGTTACAAACAATATTTTCAACCTCACCACACCCTTAGGAATTATCTTGTTTTTATTGTTCTTTTCTAAGCTGTTCCTTATTCTAACCTGTATATTTTAATTATGGTTGTATAAAAACCACTTTCAATGGGATAAAGTGATATACCTTGGGCAATATATCCAGTATTGGGAGAAAAGTGTTCAAATAATTTTTAAGGAGGCCGGTATTGTGTCGATTTTGTCTAAGATGCTTAAAAATAAACAAAAAAAGAGACAGGATGATAATTATAGGCAAAAACAAGATCCGCAAAAACCGGAGGACTTGCCGATTTTAAGAGACTATCAAGAGAATATATCTCGTCTAAAAGAGGAAGTTGGCAATAGTACAGACATTAATGTTCGCGAGTTTAAGATTGGTGCATATAAAGGTGCTCTTGTTTATGTTGACGGATTGGCTAGTGTTATCGCAATAGCCGACTATATTTTAGAAACAGTTATGGAGACAGAAGTACCCGAAGTACCAGTCGATATATTTCAATTCATGTTGGATAAAACAATGGCACTAGGAAGTGTCAAGACCATTGAGAATTGGAACCAAGTATATGATTCATTGTTCTCAGGAGATACGGTCATCTTTTTACAGGGATGCAATAAAGCTATCAGTGGTGAAACAAAAGGATGGGAAAGGCGTTCGATTACGGAGCCTACCACACAATTATCAATTCGAGGTCCAAAAGATTCGTTTACGGAAACACTCCGTACGAATACGGCTTTAATTCGCCGCCGTATAAAAAGTCCAAATTTACGGGTGGATTCCATGAAACTAGGGTCTGTTTCCCAAACTGATATCGCCATTATGTATTTGGAAGGAATTGCCAATGAAAAAATTGTTGGAGAGGTCAAAGAAAGGCTTCAACGAATCAATATCGATTCCATCCTTGCTTCTGGATATATAGAGCAATTGATTGAAGATCAAACTTGGACAACATTTCCAACCACATATCACTCAGAAAGGCCAGATGTCGTGACATCACATTTACTAGAAGGGAGAATTGCCATAGTAGTCGATGGGACTCCGTTTGTTGTTACAGTTCCAGCTATTTTTATTCAATTTTTCCAAGCACCGGATGATTACTATTCACGATTTGACATATCAACAGGAGTTCGATTGTTAAGAATTTTAGCATTTCTTATCGCAGTTATTGGACCTTCTGTTTATATTGCTGCGACCACCTTTCATCAAGAGATGATCCCGACGACGATGGCGATTGCTATTGCCGCTCAACGGGAGAATGTTCCCTTTCCTGCTTTTGTTGAGGCATTAATCATGGAGGTTACATTTGAAATTTTAAGGGAGGCGGGGCTTAGGCTTCCAAGGGCTGTTGGTCAGGCCGTATCCATTGTCGGGGCCCTCGTAATTGGTCAGGCAGCCGTACAGGCTGGTTTCGTCTCTCCTGTAATGGTTATTGTCGTTTCAATTACTGCAATCGCAAATTTTTCCACACCCGTATTTGCTATGGCGATTGCGGCAAGATTAGTCCGCTTTGTCCTGATGGGATTAGCAACAATGTTGGGCTTTTATGGAATCATGTTAGGGCTGATGTTCATGTCACTTCATTTATGTTCGCTGCGCTCGTTTGGAATTCCATACATGATGCCGCTCGCACCTTTCAACATCCATAATCAACAAGACGCATTTGTTCGCTTTCCAGTCTGGGCTATGAAAAATAGACCGATGTTTATTAGCAAAGGCAATATGAAGAGGACAGGAGATCATCAAAAGCCTGGTCCACCTAAACCAACAGAAAATCAACCTAAAAATGGTGAAGAATGATGAAAAAATGGTTCATTATTATTTTGATCTTAATCATGTCTCTGCCGATACTGAGTGCTTGCTGGAATCAGAAAGAGTTAACTGATTTGGCCTTTGTGATGGCACTTGGTATTGATAAAGGAGAGGACGAATTGTACCATGTTTCGTTTCAGTTGGTTAACCCCGGGAACGTTACAGCTGGGCAAGGTGGAGGAGGAGGCCAGGGGCTGCCGATAGCCGTTTATAAAAGCACTGGTAGAACCATTACTGAAGCATCTAGAAATGCAACTAAAAAGGTTTCGCGCCGTTTATATTATGCGCACACAAATGTAGTCGTTGTTAGTGAAGAAGTGGCAAGTGATAGAACTCTAATGCTTAATATGTTAGATGCCTTTGCAAGGGATCCTGAGTTTAGAACAACTACAGAGTTCGTTATCGCAAGAGATTCGACGGCAGAGGAGATTGTCACTACTCTGACTATTCTCGATAAACTGCCTGTTACCCTGATTACAAAAGAAATCGAATCTACTGAAGCTATGAAAGGAGAAAATATAAGTATAAATATAGATGATATCATTGATGGAATTGTCGGCAGTGGGAAAGAGCCTATTGCAAACGGTTATCGACTAATTGGTATGAAAGAAGAAGCCAATAAAGCAGCTAATTTACAAAAAACAACAACCGATGCTTACCTCTCAGCTGATGGCTTAGCGGTTATTAAAGACGGTGAATTGATCGGTTGGATTGAAAGTAACAAGGCACGTGGAGTGATCTGGGTCTTGGATAAAGCGAAGAGCACAGATATAACTCTTAATTGGAAAGGGAAAAAAAATGCCATTAGTATGGTGCCTATTAGGTCAAAAACCAAAGTTTCAACTATCGTTAAAAATGGAAAACCTGTAATAAATATTAAAATTGAGAATGAGGGCTGGATTAGTGAAGCGAATATAGCAATTGAATTGATGGATCCAAAAACAATTGGAAAAATTGAAAAGTTAGTTGAAAAAGAGATTAAAAAGGAAATACAGTCTTCAGTAAAGGAAGCCCAGAAACTAAAATGCGATATATTCGGGTTTGGTGATGGTGTTCATAAAGCTAACCCTGAATTATGGAAGAAGCTAAAGGGGAATTGGAACGATTATTTTGCAGACCTGGAAGTGAATGTTAAGGTAGATTCTTACGTGCGGCGTGAAGGGGTTCGGACAAATCCTTTTTGGTCAGATATTAATAAATAACCCTTAAAAAGGGGGGACAAAAGTAAATGGAAAAGGCAAAAATAAGTGGCTACCAATTGTTCGTGCTGATTGTTTTGTTCGAAATGGGTAGCGCGATTCTTCTTGGTCTCGGATCAGAAGTGAAACAGGACGCCTGGATAGCTATATTGTTCGGTTTAGCTGGGGGAATCATTGTCTTTTTTATTTATTACCGCTTATATATGTACTATCCTGACCTGCCCTTAACTAGTTATCTTCAAAAAATTTTAGGAAAATGGCTTGGCCGGTTTATTGGGGTATTATATATTGTCTATTTTATTTATCTTGCATCAAGGGTATTGCGAGATTTTGGAGAGTTATTAACCACAACGATTTATAATAGCACTCCGCTATTTGTTGTCAATACCTTAATGATCATTACTATTATCTATGGGATCCATAAGGGGTTTGAAGTTTTAGCCCGAGTTGGAGAAATTTACTTTGGAGTTATCTACCTGACGGCGATTTTAGGCATGCTGCTAATTACCTTTTCGGGTTTAATTCATTTGAGTAATCTAACCCCGATCTTAGAGCATGGATTGAAACCTGTTATTAAAACATTTTTAACCACAACCATCACCTTTCCCTTTGGGGAAATGGTGGTCTTTACGATGCTGCTCCCATTTTTAAATGATAAAAAGAAGGCTAAAATAGTTTGTTTGGGTGGGATGATATTAGCGGGTATAAATATTACAATAACTGCTGTAATAAATATTTCTGTTTTGGGGGTGGATCTCTTTCATCGGTCCACTTTCCCCTTATTAAGCACAGTAGCAAGAATCCAAATTGCCGATTTTATCGAACGTTTAGATGTATTATTTATGCTCTATTTAATCATTGGAGGTTTCTTTAAAATTGCCATTTATTATTATGCTGCAGTGGCCGGGGCTGCTGATATCTTTCAATTTAAAAACCAACGTAAGCTGGGGTTTCCAATTGGAATGATCGTTTTATTTTCATCAATAACGATTGCATCTAATATTGCAGAATTTATAAAGGAGGGGCTCCTTGTTGTGCCGATTTATTTGTCTTGGCCTTTTCAAATATTCATCCCCTGTATCTTACTAATCATTGCTTTTTTTCTTAATAGGAAGAAACAAACTAGCTCCGCTTAAATAAATAACCCTTTTTAAGGGGGGATCAATCGTATATGGAAAAGGCGAAAATAAGTGCAACCCAATTGTTCGTCCTGGTCGTTTTGTTTGAAATGGGAAGTGCTATTCTTGTTGGGATTGCATCAGATGCAAAACAGGATGCTTGGATAGCCATTTTGTTCGGTTTAACTGGCGGTATCATGATCTTTTTTATTTATTACAAATTATATATGTACTATCCTGACCTTCCCTTAACGAGTTATGTTCAAGAAATAACTGGAAAATGGCTTGGACGGTTGATTGGGTTCTTATATATTGTCTATTTTATGTATCTTGCAGCAAGGGTATTGCGAGATTTTGGCGAGTTATTAACAACGACAATTTATAATAGTACTCCGTTATTTGTTATCAATACCTTGATGATCATTACTATTATCTATGGGATTCATAAGGGGTTTGAAGTAATAGCCCGAGTTGGCGAAATTTACTTTGGGGTTGTTTACCTGACTGCGATATTAGGAATGCTGTTAATTACCTTTTCTGGCTTAATTCATTTGGGAAATTTAAAACCGATTTTAGAGAATGGGTTGAAACCGGTAATAAAGACATTTTTAACCCAAACCATCAACTTTCCTTTTGGAGAAATGGTTGTCTTTACAATGCTGCTCCCGTTTGTAAATGATAAAAAGAAGGTTAAAATAGTCTGTTTAAGTGGCATGATATTAAGCGGAATAAATATTACCATTACAGTAATAGTAAATATTTCAGTATTAGGGGTAAATCTCTTTAGTCAATCCACTTTCCCACTATTAACGACCGTAGGGAAAATTCAAATTGCCGATTTTATCGAACGTCTCGATGTCTTGTTTATGCTCTATCTAATCATTGGAGGTTTTTTTAAGATTGCGATCTACTATTATGCTGCAGTTGCTGGTGCCGCTGATATCTTTCAATTAAAAAACCAACGAAAGCTCGGGTTCCCACTCGGAATTATCGTCTTATTTGCATCCGTTACGATTGCATCTAATTATTCGGAACATATAAAGGAAGGGCTGGTTGTTGTACCCACTTATTTACATTGGCCCTTTCAAATTATCATTCCTTCCATGTTATTAATTATTGCTTTTTTCCGAAATCGGAAGAAAAAGAAAAGCCCGTCGTAGTGGACGGGCTAATCACTTATTCATTTTACACTCCTTCAGGAATCGAGCGCTGGTTGTTTTTAGGGTCTTTTTGCTTGATCGGTAATGAAATTTGAACAGATGTCCCTTGATTTTTCTGACTATCAAAATGGATATTGCCTTGATGGGATTGAACAATCTTGAAACTAACCGTTAAACCTAACCCAGTCCCTTTTTCTTTAGAAGAGTAGAAGGGTTCGCCAATTTTCTCTAATCTTTCTTTAGAAATACCGCAGCCATTGTCTTTAATGGAAATTAACACATGACTATTTTCTATTTGCTCTAGAATAATGGAAACTTTTCCGCCATTTTGGCTTGCTTCAATCGAATTTTTAATCAAATTGATAAACAATTGCTTGAGTTGATTTGGTTCGCATTCAATCCATATGTCGTTTTCTGGAAAAAGAGATTCAATTTGAACATTATATAAACTGGCTTCGGTGTTTAATAATGATATGACGTCCATTAATAGCTTCTGAAGATCTGCTTTGGTATATTTTAAAAGCTGAGGCTTTGCCAATAACAAAAGCTCACCAACAATGTCATTGATACGATTTAATTCGTCGAGCATAATTTGATAAAAAAATTGATGCTTCTCATCTTCCATTTGTAAAAGTTGGACAAATCCTTTTAATGACGTCAGCGGATTCCGAATTTCATGGGCAACGCTGGCAGATAATTCACCAACGATTGATAGCTTTTCTGTCCTGCGAAGACGTTCTTCTGCATCCCTTAAGGTGGTCACATCACTGCCATAGCCAATAATTCCAGCGATATTTCCATTAATAATGATCGGAAGGGAAGTACATTGTAAGATAATCCGATTCCCGTTTGCATGTGGTATATACAGCTCATACATGACCGGTTTTATTTCTTCCACAACAGTGGAAATGAACTTTGGAAGATATCGTTTATACCTTTTCGGTAATAATTGTTTTACATTTTTCCCAATCGCTTCTTCCCGTTTGAAGCCTGTAATGACATCATACTGTGGGTTTAAGTTGGTAATAGTTCCGCCTAAATCCATCATATAAACAATATCTGGACTATATTCAAATAATGACTTATATTGTTGCTGACTCTCTGCTAATTTTAATGCCATTTCCTTTTTTTCGGTAATATCACGTCCAATGATAACCAAACCTTGTCGACTGCCATCTTCGTGAAATAGTGGTACTTTAATGGTGTCAAATATTTTTACTGATCCATCTGGAACAGGAAGGACTTCCTCTATTCGAGTGATTTCTCGATTATTCCAAGCTTCTTCATCAGAAGTTTCACAAAATCTGAGAGCATCACCGTAAAAGTCTGTATACTCGGCTAATTCCGAATCCTTTTTCCCCCGATAATCCACATTCTCAAGCTGGAACAATTGTAAACCAAATTCATTTGCTTCAATCCATCTGCCCTCGCCGTCTTTAAAGTTAACAAAATCAACCATTGAATTGATTAAAGTAGATAGACGTTTCTGATCTTCCTGGGAAACATCTAACTCCTCTTTTTTACTAATGAAGAAATAAATGAACCCTCCAGTCATGGCAACATAAAAGATCTCTTTTGACCTTAACACCAGCTCAATAAGTGAAGAAGGCACATATTGTTCGATTACATAATTGGACCCATATATCCAAATAATACTTGTAAAAAAGTAGAGGATGATGATCTTTATTTTATTCATGGAAATCTCCAGTTCTCTTCAAGGAATAAAGTTTATTAAAAACAAGGAGTAGTGAGTATTTATTACTCCTTAGTCTATAGTACTAGATAATCCATTATTTTGGAATAATGCAACGCTTGAAATATTAATAACTATAAAAACTTTTGCTACATTATTATCTGATTGCCTACATGGAAAAGGCTTATGGAGTGTATTCCATAAGCTATCTGTTCTTCGATTTCAAGATTTTTAGAAGAGTCTTTTTCCAAGGATAATTAAATCACGTTCAATGCCATCGAGCTCAGCCACATTCGGAAGCTGTGCCCATTTTTCAAATCCAAAACTTGAGAAAAGTTTAATGCTAGGTTCATTATGACCAAAAATAAAACCTAGTAAGGTTTTGATTTGTAGACTTGGACAGGCATCCATGGCTTTTTGGATTAAATATTTACCAAGTTTCCTGCCTCGAAAATCGGGATGAATATAGATACTAATTTCTGCAGTCGCATTATAGGCAGGCCTGCCGTAAAAAGATTGGAAACTAACCCATGCGCAAATTACTCCTTGATTTTCTACAACCCATAATGGACGAAAGGTTGATGAATGTTCGTTAAACCATTGAACTCTGTTTTCTACTGATATTGGTTCAAGATCGGCTGTAACCATCCTACTTGCTATGGTTGTATTGTATATATCAACAATTACAGGCAAATCACACATATCGGCATCTCTAATCGTAAAGTCATCAAACATGTCATGCACCACTCCTGTTTTTATTCCTAATAGATTTTATGATATCTTTTGGAACAAACATTATCAATATTGAAATAACAAATTACTTAGAAAAAGAAAAACCTTTTCTCGAAATTGCTATTCGAGAAAAGGTCATTTCTAATGACAGTAATTGTTTATGCTGCCATTACTCGTTTCTTTTCCTAAGCCTTACCAACGGTGGGCCTTGGCATTGCTCCTTAAGATGATCGTGTTATGCGTCACTTGAGTTTGCCCATTCACTTGTGAATTTTGACGTTTTGGACGCGTCGTATGTTGGTGAAAGAGCTCTGAGTGCGGATCTAAATGGTCTTTATAACTCATCTAAAATCACCTCATCAAAGGATTTGAAACGACGATATTCTAATGAATATCACCATTATCTTTTGTAAAATGACAGGAAAATAGTCATCAAACTTGAATTTAATGAGAAATCTCTTCAAAAACGTTAATAAAACGTTGACATGGCATAGTCATAGAAATGAGTTAAAATGAATACATCGAATTATTGTGATTCAATTCACAAAGAAAATTATTTTTAACAGCATGTCAAAACAATAAAAGAGGCGAATTTAAAATGGTTAGTTTATTACTTGGCGGACTGCTTCTTCGATTCCTATTGGGAGGTCTAGCTGTAGTTGCCTGTACTGTCGTAGCAAAGAAGTTAGGGGAGAAAGCCGGTGGAATATTTGTGCATTTCCTGCTTTTAGTATCATTCTAGGTCTCCTATTTTGGCTTGGAAGTTCACTTACTATTTCCACCTTGAGAGAGCGGGCAGCATGAAAAGTAGTTAGTCATGTATATAGTTAACAAAAAATTCTTTGGCGCCATAGCTAGAGAATTTTTTTTAGGAAAATATTAACTTGTATTATCTGAAAGTTCGGAATAAAATAAAGGTAACATACCAACCGGTAGGTATGCCTACAAACGGTTCAGCATATTATATTTTAACGGCATTAAATTTGATGTTAAGAATAAGAATGGAGTGAATGGTATGTATTTACGATTGACTGATGAACAAAAAATGGTACAAAAAACAATTAGAAGATTCGTAGAAAAAGAACTTATTCCCCTTGAAAACGATGTACTCCGCAATGAACGAGAAGGTAAACCGAGTCTACCTGCAAGTAAACTAAAAGAGCTGCAACTTAAAGCGAAGGAAGCTGGTTTTTGGGGAATTAACACTCCAGAGGAATATGGTGGTGCAGATCTTGGTCAAATGATGATGGCAATTGTGTTAATGGAAGTGTCAAAAACCTTTGTCCCATTCCAGTTCGGCGGTGGTGCAGATAATATTCTTTACTATGGTAATGAAGAACAAAAGAAAAAATACTTACTTCCGACGATTAATGGCGAGAAAAAGTCTTGTTTTGCAATGACCGAGCCAGGTGCTGGTTCTGATACCAGAAATATTAAAATGACAGCAGTGAAAGACGGCAGTGAATGGGTTCTAAATGGTGAAAAAACATTTATTACTGGAGGAAACGAAGCGGACTTCGTTATGGCGATAGCGATTACCGATAAGGAACGACATCAATCAACACAAGGCCGCGAAGGGGTTACATGCTTTATTGTCGATCGCGATATGGGCTGGAAATCAGAATATATCCATACAATGGGAGAATGGGGTCCAGCCGGCTTAGTTTTTGATAATGTCCGTGTTCCGGAGGAAAATATCCTGGGTGAATTACACAAGGGCTATAATCTTGGTCTCGAGTGGATTGGGTTTGCACGCTGGGTTGTTGGGGCAAGAGCAGTCGGTGCCGCTGAACGCTTGCTGCAAATGGCGATTGATTATGCCAAGGAACGGGTCACATTTGGGAAACCGATTGCTGAAAGACAAGCAATCCAATGGCAAATCGCAGATTCTGCGGTTGAAATTGAAGCGGCAAGATGGCTAGTCTTGAACGCTGCCTTTACTCTAGATCATGGGGAAGATAATCGACACGTAGCATCGATGGCAAAATTATATGGTGCAAATATGGGCAACAATGTCGTCGACCGTGTCCTTCAAATTCACGGGGGGATGGGGTATACAAGAGAATTACCAATAGAGCGCTGGTATCGTGAAGCAAGACTATGGAGAATTTACGATGGCACAGACGAAATCCAACGAATGATTATCGCACGTAACCTGATTAAAGGTCATGTGAAGATCGGTCAATACGTGTAATAAATTAATGTAAGCGCAATCTAAAAATTTATTAAACTCAGGAGGAATAGAAATGGCAGGCAGATTCACGGGAAAAGTTGCTTTTGTTACGGGTGGAAGCCGTGGAATCGGCAAAGGGATTGTCGAGCTTTTTGCACAAGAAGGAGCAAAGGTAGCTTTAATAGATTTGAACGAAGAGGCGTTAAGTGAAACAACCAGTGAATTAAAAGAAAAAGGTTATGACGTTTATTCAAAAGTTGCAAACGTCGTTGATGCCGAGCAGGTTGAAGATGCCATGAAAGAGGTTTATGAGAAATTTGGCTCCGTAGATATCCTCGTGAATAATGCCGGGGTAATCCGCGATAATCTATTTTTTAAAATGACCGATTCAGATTGGCAGACCGTTATGGATGTGCACTTAAAAGGATCATTCAATGCGGCCCGCGCTGCTCAAAAATATATGGTCGAAAATAAATATGGGCGTATCATCAATATTTCTTCGACATCAGCACTTGGAAATCGCGGTCAAGCTAATTATGCGGCGGCAAAGGCCGGCTTGCAGGGCTTTACAAAAACACTCGCAATTGAGTTGGGAAGATATGGGATTACAGCAAACTCAGTGGCGCCTGGATTTATTGAAACGGAGATGACGAAGGAAACCGCTGCCAGAATGGGCATTCCATTTGAGCAATTAATTCAAGCGAGTGTGGCACATATTCCAGTCGGTAGAAGTGGCAAGCCAGAAGACATTGCCAATACAGTTGCCTTCTTTGCTGATGAAAAATCGTCTTTCGTGAATGGCCAAGTAATTTATGTTGCCGGCGGACCAAAATGTTAATTAGGTGAGGTGAAGATGAATTGTTTAAAGACCAGATAGGCAAACAATCAAACAAGGTTAAAAATGAAGTTGAAAGAGGAGCCGTCAAAAAATTTGCGGAGGCGATTGGTGACCTTCATCCCATTTATTTTGATGAAGAAACTGGAAGAAATTCAAGAAACAAAGCCAACATTGCACCTCCTACCTTTCCAAGAACTTTTGATTATGGAGTCATCGAAGGATTAAATCTTCCCAATAAAGGTTTAATCCACGGGGAACAAACATTTCATTACGAGCGGCCATTAAGGGTTGGCGAAACAATTTACTGTTATACCAAAGTAAAAAGCTACTTTGAGAAAAAAGGAAACTTTGGGGAGATGGGATTCCTGGTTGTGGAAAATTACGGTGAGGATCTATCCGGCGCTTTAATTTTTAGCTCATCCTCAACGATTGTCATCTCTGAAGCTGTGAGGAAGGTGTTGGCACGATGAGTACTCTTACTGAATTACAAGTTGGAGAATCGGTCAAAGAAATTCAATTGGAGCCTGTTTCGCGTCTTGACTTAATCAAGTATGCGGGTGCTTCAGGAGACTTTAACCCAATACACACGATTGATGATGAGGCGAAAAAAGCGGGATTACCAGGAATTATTGCTCATGGAATGTGGACAATGGGGAACCTTGCAAAGCTTTTTACTGCATATTATGAAGAAGGCTTCGTACAGGATTACTCGATCCGTTTTAAAGGAATGGTATTTTTGAATGATGTAATTACGCTGAAAGCGACTCTGAAAGAGAATGAGGAACAAAATCTGCGCTTTACGGTCCAAGCAGTCAATCAACAAGGAAATGAAGTATTAAAAGGTGAGGTAGTCTATAGACAATATTAATTTCATGAAGTTTATTTAGACCCGGCACCAAGAAGAAAAAAACCTTCTTGCTGCTGGGTTTATTGTTATTAAGTTGGATGTTGAATATTATGAAAATTTTGATATTATATGAAATATCTACATACTAACTGGTTAGTATTTAGTGGTTGTTTATAAAATTGAGGGACGTTTAGGAAGATTTCACCGGATTCGGTGGTAACGGGCTCAATGAACAATGATGCTTAATAATAGGGGGAATGATTAATGAATGTGAAAGAGTTGTTTGATTTAACGGGAAAAGTAGCTATTGTCACAGGCGGCGGCAGGGGACTTGGCCAGCAAATAGCTGAAGGCTTTGCAGAAGCAGGTGCAAATGTAGTGGTTTGTTCAAGAAAATTGGAAGCGTGTGAGGAAGTAAGTGAAGGTTTAAAAAGACTTGGTGTGGAGAGTTTTGCCTTAAAATGTGATGTTACCAGCCCGGAAGATATCAAGAATGTCGTCGAGCGGACGATTAAACGATTTGGGAGAATTGATATTCTCGTAAATAATAGCGGCGCCTCTTGGGGAGCACCGGTCGAGGAAATGCCGCTCGAAGCTTGGAAAAAGGTCATGGATGTCAATGTTACTGGTACCTTCTTAATGTCACAGGCGGTTGGAAAAGTGATGCTCGAACAAAAATCAGGGAAAATAATTAATATTGCATCAGTGGCTGGTTTAAAGGGCAGTAATCCAAAGTATATGAATGCAATTGGCTACAACTCTAGTAAAGGGGCTGTGATTACTTTTACTAAAGATTTGGCTGTCAAATGGGGTCCAAGCGGCATTTATGTAAATGCCATCGCTCCAGGATTTTTTCCAACGAAAATGTCAAAAGGGTTGCTGGATCAGGGGGGAGAAGCAATTCTTGAAGGCACCCCATTAAGAAAATTTGGTACTGATAATGACCTTAAAGGCGTTGCCTTATTCCTAGCTGCACCAGCTTCGGACTTTGTGACGGGAGATATCGTTGTTGTCGATGGAGGGGCACATGCGATGTAGATATTGTCACCAAAATGAGATTCGCTGATTGAATTAGCAGATTCGCTGATAGAAGTATGAAAATCGCCGATTGGAACTAGAAAATCGCTGATAGAAGTATGAAATTCGCTGATTGAATACAATAATCTACTGATAGAATCCTATTTAAGGTAATAAATAGCACATAAATGAGTTTTGCCTACGGAAAAAGCAAAACTTTTCCTGAAGAATAATAATATTCAAATCCTAGGGGTGAATAGGGGGAGTGAGCCAATCTCGGAAAGCTCCCTGCAACTTAATCATATTTCTTGTGAAAAAGAAATATAGTTTTGATAGTGCTTAGGTCGTTCCTCCTGTCAAAAAGTGATAGTTAAATAATGTTTTAGTTGGGAGGGATATTAAATTGTTTAGAATAGTACCGCTTGAATTAGAAACCCATTTTGCTGAGGGAACGGTCAATGCATTTTTGGCGATTGGTGATTCAGTTACGTTAATCGACACGGGTAACCTAGGTAAAGCGTCCTTTCAACAACTCAAAAGTAAACTACAAATGCATGGCGTTACATTGAAGGATATTGATCAGATTGACCCACATCCATATCGACCATGCAGGAGCAATTCCATACCTTCAGGAAGAAAAAGATTTGCCGATCTATGTCTATGAACAGGCAAGAGGTTCCATTAATGCAGGAGTAGTCGAGTATAACCAAGTGCAGGCTTTTTTTCATCAGTTTTTAACGCGCTGCGGTGCCGACCCATTCAATCACATCATCGAACGGCCATTTAACGAGGAAAGGTGGCGGAATGTTACCTTTCTAAATGAAGGTGATGTTATCCCGTTAGGTGGGAAGGAGTTTGAAGTGGTTCACGTCCCCGGTCACAGCCAATCTGATATTTTATTATGGAACCAGGAAACTGGCGATACCTTTGCCGGCGACCATTTATTAAAGGCTTTTTCCGTGAACGCCTTCATCGAACCACCTAATCCGGGCGAGGTCAATCGTCCGAGGCCGTTAATGCAATATCGAAACTCGCTTGAAAAAGTAAGACGACTGCCGTTGGAAATGATTTACCCAGGTCACGGCGAGGCATTTAGTGATCATTTATCCTTGATCAAAACAAGATTACTAGAACAGGAAAAGCGCTGTGAACAGATTCTAGCGATTCTTGCAACCGGAGGAAAGTGTATCTATGAAATCTGCACGCAAATGTATCCACGATTGCAGGGGAATACAGTGTTCTTAGGATTATCACAAATTCAAGGCCATTTGGATTTACTTGAAGAAAGACAGCAGGTAATCTATGAGCAAAAAGGTTCGATTGTCATTTATCATTCAATTTAAAAATAGTCTGAGTCCTGTACAATCTGGCTTTCTATTAGGATTTTAAAAAAGGGAGCGGATGGTGTGAAGTTGAAAGACCCGTTAGAAACAAAGATCTTCGCATCTCCGATATCAGGCATCAGAAATTGTAATCAAACCGTAAAAGAAAAAAGGAGGAGAACATATATGGAGAAAAGAACCATATTAACAACTAGCAGTCGAGGTTTGCTTGAAGATTCTTTCCCGTACCGCTTATTCCAAAAAGCAAAACGGTTAGGAACTTGGAACCCAGCAGATATTGATTTCAGTCAGGACCAAAAGGACTGGAAAACACTAAATGCGGAACAACAAGCAGATATCTTGCGGCTCATTTCTCAATTTCAAGCTGGCGAAGAAGCGGTTACATTAGATCTTCTTCCACTGATCATGGCGATTGCGAAAGAAGGGCGCCTTGAGGAAGAAATGTTTTTAACTACCTTTTTATACGAGGAAGCAAAACATACCGAATTCTTCCGGTTAGTATTGAATGCGATCGGGGAGCGAGGGGACCTATCCCACTTTCATACCGAAACCTATCAGAAGATTTTCTATGAGATTCTCCCAACAACAATGGAACGGCTGATTTCCGACCAATCCCCAGAAGCGATCGCCGAGGCATCCGTGGTGTACAACATGTTTGTTGAAGGAGTATTAGCAGAAACCGGTTATTATTCTTTCTATCAAACATTAGAAACCGCTGGGATCATGCCAGGATTGCTTGAAGGTGTCGGTAATTTAAAAAAGGATGAGTCCAGGCATATCGGCTATGGGACATTCCTTTTGCAACGGTTAATTTGTGAACATCCACATCTCTTTGATTTTGTGGCAGCCAAGATGGGCGAGCTGACCCCATTAGCGATTAGGCTAAATCAAGAAGGCATCGCGGGAAGGGAGGTAAGTGCATTCGGCGGGGATCCTGCAGATATCATGAACTTTACCTTAAAACAACTCTCAGTCCGAATGGAAATCTTAGCACGTGCACAAGGCAAAAAAATCGAAGAGATTTATAGATACACAGATAGTGACTTAGGAGTGCTGTAATAAGAAAAGCGGAAGCGCCTTGTCCAGGGGCGACAGGCATAGGCGAGCCGGCGTGAAGGTTGCTTTTTAACCTTCAGGACGGATTGGCTTATGACCCCGAGCCCCTAGGCGCTGGAGCCAGACAAGTAAGAAATTTTAGAAAAGGAGGAATTATCATGACAGTAAAGGTTGATGTTCAAACATTTCCCCACTTTATTAACGGAAAGTGGGAGCCAGCTTCCAGTCAAGAAACGTTTGATGTATTGAACCCAGCAAATGGTGAACTTGTAGCTAGAGTAGCAAAAGGAACTACGGAAGATGTTGACCGTGCTGTACATGCGGCCCGTGAGGCATTTGATCAGGGTGACTGGAAAGACATGAAGCCAAAAGACCGAGCCAAGGTGTTAAATGCGATTTCCTATCAAATCGCCGAACATGCCGAGGAACTAGCATACTTAGAAGCGATTAGCTCAGGTGGAACAGTACGCCGAATTGGCAATAGTGATATTTTGCAAATGGTTGACTTGTTCCAAACATTGGCCAATTTTACGGTTGAGTATCCATTCTCGGAGACACTGCCAGTGCCGCCATTCCCAGGACCAGCACATAATTTTATTTGGCGTGAACCAATCGGTGTATGTGCAGCGATTACTCCTTGGAACTTGCCAATGGTGATTGCTACCTGGAAGATTGCACCGGCACTGGCGATGGGGAATACAATTGTGATCAAGCCTGCCAGCTACACGCCACTGTCCACTTTGAAGCTAGCAGAAATTATTTCAACCGTGGTCCCTCCAGGTGTAATTAACGTTGTCTCAGGTTCTGGTGCAGAAGTGGGCGAAGCTTTAGTTAACCACCCAAAGGTCGATAAAGTGGCATTCACTGGTTCGACTGAGGTTGGCAGACGAATTATGGGAATTGCTGCTGGGACGATCAAGAAAACCACACTAGAGCTAGGGGGGAAATCACCTAATATCCTTTTAGAGGATGCCGATCTTAGTATTGCTCTGCCTGGAAGTCTATTTGGAGTATTTCTCCATTCCGGTCAGCTTTGTGAATCAGGGACGCGTTTATTTGTACCAGATAAGCTGTATGACCAAGTGGTTGCAGGTTTAGTTGCTCTCACAAGTAAATTAAAGCTTGGGAATCCACTTGATCCGACCACCGATGTTGGTCCAGTAATCTCGAAAAAGCAAAAGGAAACCATCCTTTCCTATATTGAAGCAGGTAAACAAGAAGGCGCGACCCTTGTCTGTGGTGGCAAGGAAGTTAAGGTTGATGGCTGTGAGGAAGGACATTTCATCGAACCAACGATTTTTACAAATGTCACCAATGATATGAAAATTGCCCAAGAAGAAATTTTCGGCCCAGTCCTCTGTGTGATTCGTTATTCTGATCTGGACGATGCGATTCGAATGGCCAATGATACGATTTATGGCTTAGCTGCAGGAGTTTGGACACGTGATGTCAATAAAGCCTACGCAGTGGCTAGAAAACTGCAGGCGGGCGTGGTCTGGATTAATGAATGGCATATGCTCAGAAGTGATGCCCCGTTTGGCGGGTACAAACAAAGCGGAATTGGCAGAGAAATGGGACAGCATTCACTCGATGCCTATACCCAGGTAAAGCATGTCCACACATCGATGTCGCCTGAACTAGATCGACGCAATTGGTATGGAATTCTGTTTGGCAAAAACTAATGAAAAGGGGAGGATGAAAATGAAAACAACCTTATCACAGTTTATGTTACGTACGGGTATATACAGCGGTTCAAACTCAAGGGCGATGGTCCCAAGTCTTTTTGCTGGTCTGGGTGCCAAACGGGTGCTCCTTTTAAGTGATAGAGGACTAGAAGCAGCAGGAATTGTTGAAAAAGTGGCCGATATTTTTTCGCTGACAGGTCATGGCTCTGGCCCAGAACTTGTCGGTCAATTCCTTGATATCAAACAAGATGCCGAAAGCAACTGCATCAATGAAGCTGTCCGCTATGCAAGAGAAATAGGTGCAGATTCGTTAATTGCAGTTGGCGGGGGCAGTGTCCTGGATACCGTAAAAGGGGTAAAGTATGCGCTCCACAAAGGATTGACAGATATAAAAGAGGCGATCCCTGGCGGTTTGTTGTACGAGTCATTCCCAAAAGCAAATTACATGTCGATTCCCCATATTGCCATTCCGACTACCGCGGGAACCGGTTCAGAGGTATCACCGATTGCCGTTATTTTTAATGAAGAAATTCAAATGAAGACGAATATCATCAATCCGTTTATTAATGCCGATATGGCGATCTTGGATCCAGATTTAACCGTCGGACTACCACCAGTCATTACGGCATTTACTGGATTTGATGCCTTAACGCATGCCATCGAGGCGCTCGCATCACCAACCGCAACAGGTCTAACCGATGCCTATGCCCTCCATGCAATTCGCCTTATTGAAAAAAATCTACCAGTTGCCGTTGTTGATGGTTCGAACCTTGATGCCCGCATGGATTTATTGCAAGCTAGCTTAATGGGAATCACCGCTTTCAGTTTCGCCTTAAATGCGATTCCTGTTCACAATATGGCTCACGCGTACGGGGCCTTGTTCCGAATTCCACATGGCTTAGCAAATGCTGTCTTTTTACCGGTGGTCATGGAATTGGTTCCTGATTTATATCTGCCAAAGGCTGCTGAATTGGCACAAGCCTTGAACGTGGATGTAAAGGGAGATACCCCGCAAACGGCATTAGCAAAAGTGATTGGGAAAATTAAATTGCTTCAGTATAAGGTAGGATTACCGGCTGATTTCAAGCAATTCAACATTAGCGAAGAGGCACTCCAGATGGCGATTCCAGCGGTCATAAAGGACCCAGCTGCATTAAGCTTCCCAATGCCAAAAGAATTAATTGCGGCAATTGGGCAAAAGGTTGTTCCCTTGCCAGTGAAATAGATTTTTAATGTGACCCAGTCAGCGCGAAAACAAGCTGGCTGGGTCACATTAAATGCTGAATTTAGCTATACATACCAAAGGAAGAACCTAGTCGCCAGTAAAAGGAGGTTATCGCCAGTAAAAGGAAGCCATCCGCCAGAAAGGGTTGAAAATATGAAAATTACATTTAAAAGATTAACAGAATGCACCATCCAAGATACGATAACGGCTTGGAATCAGGGGTTTGAAGGTTATTTTGTGCAAATGGAAATGACAGCCGAATTGTTTTTTAACCGATTGGTTAATGAAGGATTATCTTTGAAGCACTCTTTAGTTGCTTTTGATGGAGAAGACCCTGTAGCGATTGTATTAAATGGATTTCGTGTGGTCGACGGAAAAAAAACTGCATGGAATGGCGGGACAGGAATCGCCCCTAAATACCGTGGAATGGGTGTTTCAAATCTTTTAATGGAGGCAGCCATAAAAGTTTACTCCGAAGAAGAGGTCGAGGTTGCCACACTTGAAGCCATTAAGGAAAATGAAAGGGCCATTCGATTATATAAAAGTCATGGCTATGAAATAATTAATTCACTTGTTTATTTAAATGGGACCATAGCGTTTGATCACACTCCCATTGCCTTTAAATCTATCCGGCCCGAGCAACTGCCAACTTTCCATTTTTATAATGAAAAGGTTCCATGGCAATGTCAGTGGCAGAGTGTTAAGTCGGGTGAATCACAGATTTATTTCGACAGTAAACAAAAGCCGTTAGGATATTCATTATTTAAAAGAGTGTGGAACCAGGACGGGCAACTGGAAAAAGTAATTTTATATCAGCTTGAACTACTCAATGACAATAAAAAGGAAACGATAAAGTCTATTTTCACTTCTATATCTGGAGAACATCAAAAGCCCGTCAGCTTCATGACAATTAATTCCATATTATCAAATCCTGTTATCCCATTCTTACTAGATTTAGGCTTAGAGAAAAAAACGGAGCAAGTCCAAATGATAAAAAAAATGTAATTAATAAAAATTTTTTGAATCCTAATTCATAATATTATATAATTTTCGTTAGGGCCATTCTCAGGTAGATTGGGCTTGACCTACATAAATTCATCGGATTAGGAGAAATAAAATGGAAAAAGTACTTATTTTCGGTCATAAAAATCCTGACACAGATACGATTTGTTCTGCAATTGCCTATGCAGACTTAAAAAAACAATTGGGGATGGATGTTGAACCAGTGCGCTTAGGACAAGTAAATGGTGAAACACAATATGCACTTGACCAGTTTAATGCAGTGGCTCCCCGCCTTGTTGAAGCAGTTTCAAGTGAAGTAAACGCGGTCATCCTAGTTGATCACAATGAGCGCCAGCAAAGTGCAAATGATATCGCTGATGTTCGTGTATTAGAAGTAATCGATCACCACCGGATTGCTAACTTTGAAACAAGTGATCCGTTATATTACCGCTGCGAGCCTGTTGGGTGTACAGCAACGATCTTAAATAAAATGTACAAAGAGAACAATAAAGAAATAAGCAAAGAAATTGCCGGATTAATGCTTTCTGCGATTATTTCTGACTCATTATTATTTAAGTCCCCAACTTGTACGCCTGAAGACGTAGCAGCAGCACGTGAGTTAGCTGAAATTGCTGGCGTGAATGCAGATGAATATGGACTTGAAATGTTGAAAGCTGGAGCAGACGTTCGCGACAAATCAATTAACGAACTGCTAAGCCTAGATGCTAAAGGATTTGAAATGGGCTCTAGTAAAGTAGAAATTGCTCAAGTCAATGTTGTTGACACGGCAGATGTTCTTGCTCGCCAAGAAGAATTGGAAGCAGCGATCACTACGATTATCGAAGAAAAGAACTTAGATTTATTCCTGTTTGTGGTAACTGACATTTTAACAAACGATTCAGTTGGTTTAGCACTAGGAAGCAAAACAGCTGCAGTTGAAAAAGCTTATAATGTTACACTTGCTAATAACACGGCTACCTTAAAAGGTGTCGTTTCTCGCAAAAAGCAAATCGTACCTGTGTTGACTGATATTTTTACTAAAGGGTTATAAGATAGACCGTCCATGGACATTTTCATGGACGGTTTTTTCTATCCCTATAAATACTCAAAATTAATTCCTTCTTTCCATCAACTGACTTTTGTTGTAATCTATTAAATATTTAGAAAATCGAAATTCTCTAATATTTTAATTGAGAGGAAGGAATATTCGAATGCTGTTTTTGTCACTGATCAGTTCTTTTTTTAATGCACTGAATGCACTTTATGCAAAGAAAATTGTTGGAGAAATGAAGGATAATAATAGTTTCATCGTTACATCATTTGCATATATAGGTTTGTTTCTTGGACTTACATTACCGTGGCTTTATTTATTTAAACCGAACGCGATCTCGATTTCCTTGTTAATTTTGGTTGTCCTGCTAGATATGTTAGGAAATTTACTATTCTTTAAAGCAATGAACAAAATCGAGGTATCAGTCCTTTCCGTTTACATGGCATTAACACCATTATTCACATTTATTCCGAATAGCGTCTTATATGGATTTCATCCATTTGTACTTGTGTCTGTTTTATTTATCATGGTCGGTGTTTATTTTTTAAATTTGAAAGGTCGGAACCCGCTGACTCCATTTCTTGAATTAAAAAAACCTGGGAATTTATTGGGGATCGCATCAGCAGTTGTGTTTGGAGTTAGTATGGTGCCTTCGCAGCAGTTACTTGTACATGGGTGGGTAAATCCAGTGACGCTTTATTTCTATCGAGCCTGCGGTATTGCCCTAATTACCTATCTAGTTTACCGTCCAAAGGTGTGGTTTCCGAGCCTGCATAAACATCTAAGTTTACGCGGAATTACGGTTATCATCCAATGGATTTGTCTTTTTACTGCCTTAAAATTTGCCGATGGAACACTTGTTGTGTCACTCGCTTTCACTTCACCGTTATTTGCTGTTTTCCTAGCATGGTATTATTTTAAGGAGCAAATTACGCCCGCTAAGCTAACTGCTTGTGTGATTACGATCTTAGGTATTATTATTACAGTCGTATAAAGGGAACAATGAACAAAGGAGGGATGAACAGTGAACCGAATGAACTCGACCACCATATTCTTGGCTGGTCTGCAATGGTTATTTTTCATGTTTGCAAATACTGTGGTCATCCCGTTAACTATCGGGGATGCCTTTGACTTATCAGCTGTTGAAGTGGCTAGTGCACTGCAAAGATCATTTATCTATACAGGGATAGCCTGTATCCTGCAAGCTGTTTTTGGGCATAAGTATCCACTTATGGAAGGACAATCTGGTTTGTGGTGGGGTGCCATCCTAAGTCTTTGTGCTTCAGCTTCTTCAGCGGGAATCAGTTTGACTGAACTAGGGGGTGGTCTTGCGCTTGGTATTATTATTTCAGGCGCTTTAGTTATCATTCTCGGAGCTTTAGGAATGGGACAGGTGTTAGAGCGGTTATTTACACCCGTAGTTATGGGTACCGTGCTATTTCTGCTTGCGAGCCAGCTTATTGTCATTTTTACAAAAGGGATGCTCGGATTGGGAACTGCAACTCAGATTGATATACCAACAGCAGGATTATCGGTCCTGTTAATTATACTCGTTGTATGGATTAATCTTAAGGGGCCTGGAGTGATTCGGAATTTTTCCATCCTAATTGGGATTGTAACAGGGTGGGTGGTTTACGCACTATTTTTTCCATCAACCCCAACTAATCCGAGTACATCAACGGAACTTTTTCAGTTATTTCCTTGGGGGAAACCTAGTTTTAGCTTTGGTCTAATTCTAATGGCAGTCATCACTGGTTTGGTTAATACAACGAATACTATGGCTTCCATAAAAGGGATTGAGCCAATCATAAAGACGAAAACCACAAATAATCAATACCGCCGCTCATTTGTTTTAACAGGGATTAATTCGATCGTATCGGGCCTATTTGGTTTGGTACCGTATGCACCCTATATTTCTTCACTGGGCTTTTTACAGTCAACGCTCATTTTTGATCGGGCACCAATCGTCATTGGAGGTGCTTTGTTTATATTACTTGGTTCGGTGCCTGCGCTGAGTCAACTGTTTTCTACTTTGCCCATCAGTGTCGGGGATGCAGTTTTATTTGTAGCCTATTTGCAATTATTTAGCGGAGCACTTACAAATTTGAATGGAATTCGCTTTAACCAAAGAACAATTTATCGAATCGCTGCACCTGTTCTACTAGGAATTGCGATCATGAATATTCCTGCTGAAATGTTTGGTTCCATCCCGATGCTTGTTCGACCGCTATTAAGCAGCGGCTTACTTGTAGGAATTTTGCTTGCGATTGTGCTTGAAAATACAATTGATTGGTCCAAACTAGAGAAATCGATAACAAGTCCCAAAAAAAAGATCAGTTGAATAAATAAAAAGGCGCCCCGTTTAAATTAGGAGCGCCCTGTTTTTTAATATCGGTATTAAGCGAGTGGAGTAAGTTTTTCTTTTATAAAAGGATAAAGGCTTACTGCTAGATGAATATTCAAAAATTGTTGACTATCAGATAAATCAGTGGAAAGAATTTCTTCAATCCTTTTTAACCGATACATCAATGTATTGGTATGAACATGGATGGATTCTGCTGCTTCTTTCGCATTTTGATTGTGTTCAAGATATGCAAACAACGAAGGTAGCAGTTCGCCTTTACGGGATTGGTCATATTCAAACAGAGGCCCCAGTACTTCCATGATAAAATCAATAAGTTCTTCTTCGGTATTTTGTAGCAAAAGTCTTTGAACACCAAGTTCTTTATAACTAATCACTTGGTTTTTCCCTCCATAACTTTGAAGGAATTGAAGACATTTCGCTGCCTCCTGCATCGATTTAGTAACTTTTAATAAGCTGGAATGAATTCTCCCAATACCTATCGAAACATTAGTGCCCCAATTTTTAACTTGGATTTCCTGTTGAAATTTAGACACCAGCTCTTTAACTTGATGGTGTGCATAGGCAGGTGAAACCTTTTGTTGAAAAGTAAGCAGTACAACGATTTGGTTGTGATTTCTAACAGCCATCCCTTTTAAAGAATTTTTTAAAAATACCCGGTTGGCCAACTGAACAAGGTGGCGAATGATGCTGTTCCTTTTATGTGTATTGTCCATTTCGTCTAACCGGATAATAACAGCTAAATAATCACCCATCGGATCGAAATCCATCTGTTTCGCTTTTTGAAGAATGGTACCGTCTACTTTTCCAGAAAATAGAACATCAATGAGCTCCCCATTTATTTTTTCCTGTGCATCAAAAATAGCTTGATCCTTTACAAGTTCGAGTGAGATAACGGTACATGCATGCTCCAATGCTGCGATATCAACATCACGCATTTTTTCAGGAGAAACGATAATTAGTGAGCCATAAAGCGTTGGCTTGGCCCCAATTGGAAGGACGGTTATACACTGATTTGCTTTATTCATGTTGGTTTCAATGAATGAACGGACGTTTCCAGGTGTTTTTATCGCATTCTGTGCCAATTCCCTTATTGTATATAACTCATCATCGGATAACCTATCTTTATATGCATAGGAGATCAGTTCTCCAAGATCATCGTATAACAAAACATTGTGTCCGGTTGTTTCGTTCAAATAAGTGATAATCGAATCGAGCCCTTCACCGTGTAAAACAAGGGCAGCCAATCGATTATGGATATCCACAGACCGTGATAGCATCTCATTTTGTTTGGAAATCGTGTTATTTAATTCCTCCAGCTGTCTTACCGTCTCTTCTTGCTCACTGTAAAGGTTTGCTTTCTCAAGTGCTACAGCAGCTTGATGGGCAATAGCAGTTAGAAGATTAATATCCTCAGGGATAAAGTGAAGGGACTGATCAAAAGAATCAAGTGTAATAACTCCAATACATTCTCCTTTTAATAGGATTGGTGCACAAATAGATGAATAAGGAAGTGTGGGGATCGATTGATCCATGAGCATATGATTCGTTTCTGACAGGGTTGCTGTTGCTTTTTCCACTTCCGTTCTGTTATGAAAAATCAAGCATTTTTGGGCGGTGAAAGCCAGGCCCGTCATTGATTCACCTGGTTTTAACCTTACCCTTGTAATTTCTGACTTAAAATTGCTGTCAGACTTTGGAATAAGCAAATCTTGTTTAGGGTCATAAATGAATAAAACCCCACCGTGGGCTGCATCAATGACTGAGACCGTTTGTACCATAATTGAGTCTATAATCGTATCGATATCTAAGGATGAGTTTAATACATTGGAGACGTGTATTAATGACTGCAGCTGGCGATGACTAAGAGTTTCCTTCATGGTGCACCTCACAATCTAATGATAGGAATAATGAAAAAATTAAATTTCTTTTGTCTATTGTAACAAACTCTTCTCGACAATGTGTGATTTTTATCAGGGATTATTAGGTGAAAGTGAGATTTTTGTGATTTTTTTGTGTTTTTACACAAATTGTTTATTAAAAATTTTGTAGAAAACAACATAACAAATATTCTGATAAGTTTTATAATTATAAATAAATAAAAAACTACTTGCCATTCCATTAAAGCACAAAATAATCGGGAGTGTGGCAGAAAGGATAGGGCATTGATTAACAAAGAAAGATTATGGAGTCGGTTGAATCTTCTAAGCGAAATTGGGAAAACAGACACAAACGGAGTAACTCGCTTATCTTTCACTCCTGAAGAAAGAGCAGCAAAGGATCTTGTAGCTGCATTTATGATCGAAGCAGGGCTGAAAGTTCGTGAGGATGAAGTTGGAAACCTAATTGGCAGGAAAGATGGAGGAAATCCAAATGCGTCTGTGGTTTTAACTGGTTCCCATATAGATTCTGTCCTTAACGGTGGGAATTTTGATGGACCACTTGGTGTTCTTGCAGCGGTTGAAGCACTTCAAGTTATGAATGAGCAGAATATTGAGACAGAGCATCCCATTGAAGTCATTGCTTTTACGGATGAAGAGGGGGCAAGATTTAGTTTTGGGATGATTGGAAGCCGGGGGATCGCGGGCACTCTTACGCAAGAGGAATTGCTTAATAAGGATAAGCAGGGGACCTCGATAGCAGAAGCGTTCATCGCAACTGGTCTAGAGCCAAAAGAAATCGGAAAAGCAGCACGTAAGCCTGAGGATGTTAAGGCATATATCGAGCTTCATATTGAACAAGGGAAAGTCCTTGAAGGTCAAAACCTCTCAACTGGGATTGTTTCAGGGTTAGCAGGTCCGTTATGGCTCAAGTTTATTTTAGAAGGAGAAGTCGGTCATGCAGGTGCGACCCCGATGTCCATTAGGCATGACGCGTTGACTACTGCTGCAAGAGTGATGCTTGTGATTGAAGCAGAAGCAGCTAAAACTGGAACTACAGTTGGAACAGTGGGACAAGTTCAGGTGCAGCCAGGTGGAATTAACATCATTCCGGGTCGGGTTGAATTCTCTTTAGATCTTCGGGACATAAGTGAAGTGGTCCGTGATGAAGTAGAGCAGAATATTAGGGAACAGGCCAGACAGATTTGTGAAGCACAAGGTGTGAAGTTAACCATTGATGACTTACAGCGGGTCGCACCAGCTCCGTGTTCCGTCATTGTAAAGAATGCAGCAAGAGACGCTTTTGAAAAATTAGGTCTAGAAAGCTATTATCTCCCAAGTGGAGCAGGACATGATGGGATGCAATTGTTGGATTTATGTCCGATGGGAATGATATTCATCCGCTCTAAGAATGGAATTAGTCATGACCCGGCTGAATGGAGTTCAAAAGAGGACTGTGCAGACGGTGCGAATGTTCTTTATCATACGGTTCTTAATTTAGCGGTTCAAAAATTGAATGTAACAACAAACTAATAGGAGATGACAAGCATGGGTGTTAGCACAACTGTAAACCTTAACCAATTAGCAGAAGAAACAAAAGAGCAAGTCATTGCCTGGAGAAGGCATTTGCATCAAAATCCGGAACTATCCTTCCAGGAGGAAAAAACCTCGCAATTTATTTATGGTACGTTACAATCGTTTGGAAACTTGGAGATTTCTCGTCCAACTAAAACTAGTGTCGTAGCACGCTTAATTGGACCAGAACCAGGAAAAACGCTCGCGATTCGTGCCGATATGGATGCACTGCCAATCCAAGAAGAGAACACATTCGAATTTGCTTCCCAAAACCCTGGTGTGATGCATGCTTGTGGTCATGACGGTCATACAGCGATGCTGCTTGGTACAGCTAAAATTCTTTCAGGCTTGAAGGATCAAATTAAAGGCGAAGTTCGTTTCTTGTTCCAGCACGCGGAAGAGTTATTCCCAGGTGGAGCAGAGGAAATGGTGCAAGCAGGAGTAATGGACGGGGTAGACCTTGTAATCGGTACACACCTCTGGTCACCAATTGAAAAAGGCAAAGTTGGGGTTGTCTACGGTTCGATGATGGCTTCTCCAGATACCTTCTGGATCACTGTGAATGGAAAAGGTGGACATGCAGCACTTCCTCACCAAACAATCGATTCAATCGCCGTTGCTGCACAGGTTGTAACCAACCTTCAGCATATTGTCTCAAGGAATACAGACCCGCTAGATAGTTTGGTTATTTCTGTAACCCAATTTATTGGTGGGACAACACACAATGTGATTCCTGGACAAGTTAAAATCTGGGGGACTGTTCGCAGCTTTGATCCAACACTTCGTGAATCCATTCCTGCAAAAATGGAGCGCGTCGTCAAGGGAATAACCGAAGCACATGAAGCCACTTACGACTTTAAATATGAATTTGGCTACCGTCCTGTCATCAATGATAATGAAGTGACAGCTGTGATTGAAGAAACGGTTCGAGAAGTATTTGGTGAAGAAGCACTTGATATGATGAGGCCCAATATGGGTGGAGAAGATTTCTCTGCATTCATGGAAAAAGCTCCAGGCTGCTACTTCTATGTTGGAGCCGGTAATGAGGAACAAGGTATTAACTACCCGCATCATCACGAACGCTTCACAATCGATGAGGATGCACTAGAAATTGGTGTAAAAACATTCCTTCATGCGACATTTAAGTTTTTAGCATAAGTTAATCATCAGGATCTTCGTGAAATAAAAGAGACAAGCGAAGATCCCGTTTAATAAAAAAGGCATGATTATTATCAATTAAAATTGGGGGGTTATTTTATGAAATTACATCAGCTAATCGCAATCATCCCGTTCATTGGTTTACTCGGCGGAGTTCCTTTCGCCAATAAAGTCACTCCCTATATATTCGGGATGCCTTTTGTGCTCTTTTACATTGTTTTGTGGGTAGTGATTACTTCCGGAATTATGGCGATTGTTTTCAAAATGGACCCAGCAAATAAGGAGGAGGAAATCTAATGAATACAGCATTAATTATCATTTTCGGATTTTTAGCATTATCCATCTTCCTTGGTGTCCAAGCTCAAAAGGGTAAGGACATGAGCCTTGAACAGTGGTCAGTAGGGGGACGGGGGTTCGGAACAATCTTCGTATTCTTGTTAATGGCAGGGGAGATTTATACTACATTTACGTTCCTTGGCGGAAGCGGATGGGCTTACGGTAAAGGGGGCCCAACTTATTATATTTTAGGCTATGGTTGTTTAGCTTATATCATGTCCTATTGGTTACTTCCTGCCATTTGGAAATATGCAAAAGATAATAAATTAATGTCTCAATCCGATTTCTTTGTTAGTAAATATAAAAGTCCATTACTTGGTGTTTTTGTATCTATAGTTGGTGTAGTTGCATTGATTCCATATCTTGTCCTACAATTAAAAGGACTAGGAATCATTGTTTCTGAAGCTTCTGGTGGTTCGATTTCATCTACTGCAGCTATCTGGATTGGAGTTATTGCTGTAACGGTTTACGTAATGATTTCAGGAATTCACGGTTCTGCTTGGACAGCTGTTATTAAAGATATCATGATTTTAGGTATTGTTTTATTCTTAGGTATTTATTTACCAATTCATTATTACGGCGGCTTCCAGCCAATGTTTGAAGCAATTGAGGCTGCTAAACCAGGTTTCCTTGCTCTTCCTGAGACTGGTTTAAGTGTATCTTGGTTTATTTCTACAGTATTATTAACTGCACTTGGATTTTATATGTGGCCACACACTTTCGGTTCCATTTATTCAGCACAAAGTGCAAAGGTATTCCGTAAGAATGCGATTATCATGCCGCTTTATCAACTCGTGTTATTATTTGTATTCTTCGTAGGCTTTGCCGCCATCCTTCAGGTTAAGGGTTTGGAGGGTCCAGCGGGTGACTTGGCATTATTAAAACTATCGATGCAGACATTTGATCCATGGGTAGTTGGATTAATCGGAGCAGCTGGCTTACTGACGGCAATTGTTCCAGGTTCCATGATTATGATGGCTGCTGCTACTTTATTAGCGAAAAACGTCTATAAGGTATTTGTGCCAAAGGCATCTGACCAACAAGTATCTAAATTAGCGAAGAACTTAGTACCAGTTGTTGCACTCATCGCTCTATACTTTACTTTTAAAGGTGGAGATACTCTAGTAACATTGTTATTAATGGGCTACAGCCTTGTAACACAATTGTTCCCAGCATTGGTATTCAGCTTAGCTAAAAAGAACGTGGTGACAAAAGCTGGTGCATTCGCGGGTATTGCAGTAGGGGTGTTTACAGTTGCCTACATTACAATTAGTGCTTCTACTGTTGGTACAATATTCCCAGCGCTTCCACAATTCATTAAAGACCTCAATGTGGGTGTTATCGCATTAGTAATTAATCTTGTTGTTACATTTGTTGTAAGTTTTGTAACGAAATCTGCAAGTGCTGCCAATAACACGAATGAGCATGTGGCATAATTTTATAATGAATAACTAAAACACCTCCAAGTCGTTAAAAAGTATTGACGACTGGGGTGTTTTATTTTTGTAACGTTTAAATCAGTGAAGTTAATCAGTATGTTTTTGAATTTCTTCTTTCTTATGATTCATCAAGAAAAATGTTAATGGATGGTCGGAACCCGTCATTAATTTATACACATAGGAAGAAGTCATCTTATAACCGTCGTCTATCTTCGTGGCCAAATAATTCGTCCGTTCAAACAGAATGGAACGGATATGATTGATTTGACGGGAAATTTTGTCCATTAGGGCTTCTTGATTGTCCAAGCGCTGTAAAACTCCGCCTTGAAACGCCTCTTGTTTCGCCATTTTTTCTGCAACCTTTTTTTGTAATTCGAGCTGTTCATTCAATTGGAGGACAAGCTGATGATTCGCATCCTCGTACCTCTCCAATCGGGTTTGTAAATCATTTAGTTGATTGCCAACATGGTTCCATTGGTTGAAGTGTGTTTCTTCTTGATGCTGGGATTGCATACCTAATTCAGATAAGGCTTTTTTGAGTGCAGTATTCGCTATTTGCTGTTCAGAAATTAATTGAGACAGGAAATCCTGTCTTGATATGACTTGATTGGTCGCTTGTGGATTTTGTTTGTTTTTATAAACATCTGGATGGTCACTGTTATTAATGAATAATCCCATACCTCTCTCCACCTTTTTTTGTATTTGGTTGGAATATTTTATGCTTGAAAAACTGAAGAGGGGACATGATTGGGCTGTTGGAAAGGAAAGAGTGCAAAAAAAAACAACGCTCGGAAAAATTCCATGCATTGTTTCGATAAAATTTTATTTTCAAACAAGAGTCGGTGTTTTCAATACGAATTTTTCTACGACCTTTGCGACACCATCATTCATATTGCTGTCGGTGACAAAGTTAGCTTTTTCTTTAATATCGTCTGGAGCATTCCCCATAGCAACACCTAAGCCTGCAAACTCAATCATTGCAAGGTCATTATAGCTGTCACCCATTGCGATGACTTCTTCGCGCTTAATCCCCAGCTGTTGAATTAAATGGCTAAGGCTTGTACCTTTCGTGACGCCATGCTCCGTAAATTCTAGAAAGAATGGTTTGGAACGCATGACACTTAGCTGACCAGCTAACTCTCGCTGCAGTTTTTCTTCTACATCCGCAAGTTTTGTTTCATCTTCAAGCATCAGCACTTTTACCACAGGTTCCGATACAGCCTCCACGAAACTACCAACTTCAATTATTTCTAGGCCAGTAATTTCTCCTTCAATATTTGTGAATTGGTTTCCAGCCTCAGTAACAATCTGATCCCCAACATACGTATGAATCCAAACATTTTCACGACGACTTACTTCATATAAATAGTGAACCACATCAGGCGATAAAGTGCTGCTAAACAGTTCTTCACCAGTCTGACAGTTAGTAATTTTAGCGCCATTAAAAGAAAGAATAAAGCTGCCGAAATCATTCAACTTCAGTTCTTCAGCAATAGCATACATGGCTGACGTAGGACGGCCAGAAGCTAAAACCACTTTCACTCCTAATTCTTGTGCATCCATAAGTGCACACTTTGTGCGGTCAGATATCGTGTGGTCGTCCTGCAATAGTGTATCGTCTAAATCAAGTACAATCATTTTATAAGGCATTTTTGAAGTCTCCTTTAAACATATGTCATCTAACTATCTTACTATAAATCTAGTGAAATTACGTCTTACAATTGAATCCAATTCCTAGTTATCGAATAATAAATGGAGGTTCTTATTTTTATAAAATTATGTCATACTTAAGTGAACGTAAGTTATGAAATCAACGGAAGTACTGGAGGCTTTTCAAAGATGAATCGATGCGGTTGGGTAAATCAGGATCCACTATATATTGATTATCACGATTATGAATGGGGAGTTCCGGCCTATGATGATCGCCTGCTATTTGAGTACTTAAATCTCGAAGGGGCCCAGGCAGGACTGAGTTGGTACACCATTTTAAAAAAGAGAGAGAACTACCGGAAAGCTTTTGATAACTTTGAAGCCGAAAAAATTATCCGCTATGATGAAAAGAAAATCGAAGAATTGATCCATAATGAAGGAATTGTCCGAAATAAGCTAAAAATCAAAGCAGTTATTACCAACGCACATGCATTTTTGAAGGTTGTGGAGGAGTTTGGCTCATTTAGTAAGTACATATGGTCCTTTGTTGGCGGGAAGCCCATTCAAAACCACTTCCGTGAAATGAAAGATGTTCCTGCAATCACGGATATTAGTGATCAATTAAGTAAGGATTTAAAAAAGCGCGGCTTCAAATTTGTTGGCTCGACCATCTGTTATGCCTTCATGCAAGCGACCGGAATGGTGAATGACCATATCGTGACCTGTGAATGTTATCAAAAAACACATCAAATAACGAACTAATGAAAAAAAGCGACTATCTCAATGTAGAGACATCGCTTTCCTTAGGTTGTGTAAAGAAAAATATAAAGATAGCAATTGACAGTAAAAATAGAAATATTTCTGCTTTGGAGGGTTCGAATGTTGGGAGGTCTGTTAAGGACAACATGACCACTTCCTTCTTAATTAGATTTGATTAAAATTTCAGGATCGATTTCAAAATGATCAGAAACAATCCAGCGAAATTGCGTAAAGACTTTTTCTAAATCAGGCAATGTAGGTTCGTGTTTAGGAACTCCAAAAATAGGTCCTGTAATATTAAAGCTAAACCTGCCTGGACCTATAAAGATACCTGACGCATTTGTCTGATCGCTAATCAATAGTATCGCTAAAAGGATATCCCCAATGTCCAAAAACAAACTAAATGTTTTATTTCCTGATTTACCTTCTAAACGCGCTCTTCCAGTTAGCGGCCCACCAACAGATAGGGCAAATCCTCCTGGTTCTATAACAAGTCTAACAACTGTCACTTGACCTGTTAATAATAAAAATGCCGTTATAATATCAATAGTTCGTTGGATAGATATAACTGTTTGTAGGCCATTTTCTAAGGCACAACTAATTTTCAACGATTTCACAACCTACTCAAATTAAACTCTTCATGTACAACGATAATGACAAGGACAGAAATCAGTGCAGCCAAAGCATATCTTTTGTATATTATGAAATGAATCGAAGGATGCTACTCATTTTACAAAATGAAAGCCCATCACAAAAGTGATGGGCTTTCTTGGCAATTAAAAAGGTTTGTTTATGACTGAGCAGGTTTATCAAGCGAGAAATCTGATGTGGGCAATGTAATGATCTTGCCGCCAATTTGGACATGAATGGTGTCGTTGAAAATGGCTTTCACAATTCCCTTTAAGGAGATTGTTGAATTGACAGAGATTTTTTTGGATTCAGCTTGGTTTGCCACAATATCAACGCCTTTCGAAAATTGGTAGAAATATAGGATCTTATAAAAATTAAAATAAAGATACATTAAATTATTCGGAAAAATATTAGAAACTCCTGCTTTGGCAAGGGGATTTTTATAAAAAAATCGGTCATGTTTTGATCTATCTATTTTGCAAAGGGGTGTTTAAACAATAATAGCGACTTAACATGAACCGTAGGTCAAGTATCGCACTTTCGGGGTTGTCTGTCAACGGAAACATGAACTATGGTTCAAATTTTGATAACGTGGTATGATAAAGGTGAGGTGATAAAATGCCAGACAGTGATGACCTATTAATTGGTGAATTCCCTTTTCTCCCAAAACAGGAACGGGCGCAACAAAAAAGAAATGCACTGCTCGAAAGTGGACAAACTTTGTTTATTTCTAAGGGGTACGAGCAAACTACTGCTAAGGAAATAGCTGCCCATGCAGGTGTTGCTACCGGTACCTTTTATCGTTATTTTTCAGATAAGCGCCAACTTTTAATGTCATTATTAGAAGACAAATTAGACAAGCTTCTCCCACCTGAACCTAGTTGGATTTCCCATGATCCAGTATCATTATTAGCATCGCTTTTAGAAGCCCATAATAAACGCCTTAATGAGTTAGGGATACAGCGTGTGTTGCCTGAGTTAGTGATGAAAGATCCTAGTCTTGCTGAATTTTTGGGTGACGCACGAAGGAAAATTCATTCGAGAATTTTGTTAGGGCTAAAACAAGCGGAGGAAAAAGGATTAACCTGGGAGGATCTCGATTTAGAAACTGTCGCGTGGGCAATTTTAGTCTTAGTGGAAAATGGCCATGGGAAAGAAGGACAAACTGGGAAAAGAGCGGATTTTCTAGAAATTTCTAAAGTAATGTGCCGGATGGTTTTTCCACCAGATGTGTTACAGCAATTGAAAAATACGGATGAAACGAATAATCCAATATCCAAAAAATGAAGGTGATGTCGATATGATAAATGTTCAGGTAAAGGACTTTATGGTTAAGGATGTTATATCAGCTAGTCCAAGTGCTTCCATTAAAGATGTAATGACATTGTTTGTTGGGAAAAAAATTGGCGGTTTACCGATTATCGATGAGAATGGTGTGCTACGTGGATTTGTAACAGATGGAGACGTTTTACGGGCAATCAGTCCAGTCGATCGTCGGATTCATGATTATTTCTCTCTTATCACATATGTTGCAGAAGAAGACATGGAGAATCGATTGAGAGAATTGGCTGACAGGGAAGTCATTCGGATTGCAAAAACCCACGGAATCGTAGCCGTCCATCCTGAAGATGAAATGAAAAAGGTTGTCTCTCTATTGTCTAAGCATCACTTTAAAAAACTACCTGTTGTTGATGAGTCAAATCATGTGGTTGGTGTAATTAGCAGGGGAGATGTCATTCGCAGCATACAAGAAACGATTATTAATGATTGGCAATGATAGTCATGCAACTGAGACAGCCCTTCACTTTAAAGGGAAGGGCTGTCTTTGGAAAGAATATACTCCTATTGTTGCATTATAATAACCTTTGTAAGACTAAACTATTGAAGTGGTTTTTCAAGCAGGAGCTCAGATGCTGGGAGTGTTATGATTTTCCCGCCAATTTGCACATGAACGGTATCGTTGAAAATGGCTTTTACAATTCCTTTTAATGAAATTGTCGAATTAACAGAGATTTTTTTCGCTTCAGCTTTGTTTGCCAAATTAACCAACACCCTTCGAAATAGTTATGAAAATATTATATATGAAGATAAGGAAATAAAGCTAGAATAAATAATCAGAAAAGTTAAAAAATATTTTACATTTTGTGAACTCAAAAATAATTTATCTTCTATTCTTATGTGGGATGCAAATGATTAGTGAGTAATTTACGCTATTCCCTTTTTAAAAAGGTAAGATGTATTTGCATGATTTCAGAACGACTGCCAATCCGAAGTGGAGGACCCCAAAAACCAAAACCGGAAGAAACAATGGAATGAAGTTGACTTTTCTGAAGATAGCCCCAATCATTTTCAAATATCCTTTTTGTAATCAGATGATTCGGTGCCATTTGCCCTCTGTGCGTATGGCCTGATAAAAGTAAGTCGACTCGATTTTCTTGCGCTTGAGTTATTTCAGCAGGCTGATGATCCATCATTATAATTGGCAGGGATGGATCAATATCAGTTAGTATAGCTTCAATCGGTAGCCGATTTCGATCAGTTTTGTCTTTTCGACCTGCAAGATAAAAGCTGTCGGCTATTTTGAGTACTTGATCCAATAGGATAGTTATCCCGATTCGTTCCATTTCCTGCAAAAACTTTGGAATCTCACCACCATAATATTCATGATTTCCTAGGACTCCATAAACACCTAAGGGAGCCGATAACTCCTTCATTACATCACCCATTTTCTTTTGAGTAAATGGCTCGGGATCGTCGTCAATGATATCGCCTGGCAGTAAAATGATATCCGGCTTTAGAGCATTTACATTACGGACAAGCCGGCGAATATGTCGGATGCCTGAAAGTCTGCCAAAATGCATATCAGAGGCCATGGCAATTCGAAGCTCAGTTAGATTGCCCACCTGTTTTGGAATGATAATTGAAAAAGTACGAACGACAGGGCTATATGCATTAAACGTTCCGTATATAAATAGAATAACAAACGATATAAACACCGTGCCTCCTACCCAATTGATGACTGATGTTGTGGAAAGATCAGTAGAAATGAGAACAAAGGCAACAAGATTGGAAGGAGGCAGGAAAAGGATGGCATATTGGAATAATCCAACCCAATAAGAGCCAATCATTTTAAATAGAGGAACTTTTTTTGCAAAATGCCCAATGATGTACGAATAGGAAATGAGACTAACGACTAAACCGTATATCCATTTATCCTGCAAATCGAATACTGAATGCAGCCAAACCCAGCCGTTCCAACCGATATAAAATGTTATGGCAGAATATACAATTATGATGGTCATGAAATTTATCAAGTAGCGCGGTTTCATCGATTGCTCCTTTATTGAGGGAATATTCCTTAAAACATGAAATGTAGTTCAAGTATTGCATGGGCATGCAAGGGCTGTCAATTAATCCAACCCATGCGGTCAGTTTGGGTTTTATGTCTTTCATAAATCTTTTGTAGCAACCGTTCCCGTCACTTTCCTGAGGTATGATATAATATTCCCAAAAAGGAGATGGACCAATGTCTAATGAAGTAGGGAAGGTAGATGAACTTTTTGATAATACCTGCTGTTCAGATGAAGGCAGCGATCGGAAGAGTCATCATCCGGATAAAGTAAAAAATAATCTTGTTACGAGACTAAACCGGATTGAAGGGCAAATTCGCGGCATAAAAGGCTTAATTGAAAAAGATACGTATTGTGATGATGTCATTAACCAGATATCGGCCACACAATCCGCTTTAAATAGTGTAGCCAAAATCCTACTTGAAGGTCATATGAAAAGCTGTGTTGTCGAAAGAATTCAAGAAGGAGATTTTGAAGTCTTGGATGAAGTTCTCGTCACCATCCAAAAATTAATGAAAAAATAATCTAGTCTATTGGTGTTCTAAGGACAATCAAAAAATAATATTTTTCGACGGAGAATGTACCCAGGTACGTTCTTTTTTATTTTGCGTGCCCAGCAAGC
>NZ_JAGGQX010000026.1:55942-95445 GCF_018613095.1 Bacillus sp. ISL-75 | reverse complement strand
TTATATTTTCAGCAGTCTCGTTGGGGAACCTCTTCTTTTTTTGTATCTATAATTTACTTAATATTTGTTACTCAAGGCAGGGTTTCGATTTCTAATCGTATTGAATCGGTCTTCCTCATGATCAGTTGTTGGTTCCACGTCTAAAGGAATTTCTTCTTCACTGTCGATCATATCATGGGCAGAGTCTTCTCTTTTCTTGACCAGGACTAAGATCTTACCTTCTTCAACGGACTCCCCATAATACTTGGCGTCATCGTCTGGGATACCAAGTCCGATCAGTGCTCCAGTTAATCCTCCTAAACCTGCGCCGGTTAAAGCACCCATTATGCTTGCGGCAATTGGACCTGCGGCAACTATCGGACCAATTCCCGGTATGGCAAGAGCGCCAAGTCCAGCTAATAATCCTGTTGCGCCACCAAGTGCCCCACCTGTAATCGCACCTGTGGCGGCGGTATCTTCAACTGCAGTGCCTGTTTCTTCGGTAACGTAATCAACATGATTGTGATCTTTACCGATTACACTGATTTCTGACTTATCGTATCCCCAGTTTACAAGATCCTCAATTGCGGCAATGGCCTCTTGTTCGGATTGATAAACACCTACAATGTTTTTTTCATATTTGTTCATTTTACTCCTCCTCCTATTTAAAATTTGGATGTTTTATAAAAAATGAATATAGTAGTATCATCAATAGGCTGCCACTGTGTATGTTTACTATCTTGATAGTTTATCCTTCACTTCTCCAACGCCTTCTTTTATTTTGCCTTTTGCTTTATCCATTTTGCCTTCTGCTACCTTTGAATCATCATCTGTTAAATGACCCCATTGTTCTTTTGCTTCACCCTTTACTTGATCTACATTACCTGACAATTTATCCTTATTCATATTGTTTAGCCTCCTTGTATTGTTCTTATGGATTTTTATTATCTAGTTCATCTTTCTTTTCACCATCGCTAATACCATTATCTTGATCTACTCCATCACCAACACCGTTATCTTCTAATTTTTTCTCTACATTATTCATAGCTTCTTTCATGTTCGCCTTCGCGTCCTTCATCGTTCCGCTGGCGTCTTTCTGAGTATCATTATCTACGGCATCTTTTTGTTGTCCATCACTAATGCCATTATCTTGGTCGACTCCATCTCCACAACCGGCTAATCCGCCGAATGTAAGGGAAGCAGCCATTCCACCCACTAATAATTTTTTCTTCCAATTCCTAGTCATTGCTGATTCCTCCTTCTAATGGAACGGTAAGTATCTTTTAGAAGTGCCAAGAGCTGCGCTATCTGCTGTTAAGCAATGAAATCTCATCCAATAAGTAAACGTGGGAGGTTAATGGTGCCAATATGGTTATTGGATTTGCTATTAAACTCATACCTTTCAGCCCCTTTCGTTTGCATATTGGTTATATTCCCACTGGATAAAATACGAAACCTCAATTTTTTTAAGAGGAAGGTATGGATGATCCATACCAGAATAAAAAATCGTTTTATTTCTATTAAGAGCCCTTTTTTAGCAGCCTCTGATTAACTTTTAAAAAAAATTTAATTGATGGGGATTGAACCAACTAGTAGAAAAAATAAGGTTTCATTTCTTTTATTAGGGTTATATATCCAATAGAAAACTTACTTACGTAAATAAGTTGGAAACTGAAAAATGGGGAAAAGGAGATCGATACGATGGATATGAATCAAATGATGACGGGTTGGTACTCTTATTTTAACCAGCTTCCGAACTTGCTGTTTGCCCTTCTTGTATTATTGGTTGGCTGGCTGATCGCTAAGAGTATCGGAAAAGGTGTCGAGGCAATTTTAAAGAAAACACGCTTTGATGATAAGCTTTTTTCAAACTTTGGAAAGAGAAAATACTCATCTGAAGTGATTATCGGAAAAATTGTTTATTATATTTTACTAGTGTTTGTGTGGATTATCTTTTTTAATATGCTGAACTTAAGCTTGATTGCCACACCACTGGTTCAAATGTTATCAATCATTACAGCAGCGATTCCGAACGTTTTAAAAGCTGCTCTAATATTACTACTAGCTTGGGCAGTTGCCTCACTCGTTCGTATGCTCTTTAAAAAGGCCTCTGCAATGTTTCATTTTGAACGTCTTTTAGTCAAATGGAAGATAACAAATGATCCAGCGGATGCTGTAAGTAAGGTAAACAGTATCGCAAAAGCTCTTTTCTACTTTGTTTTCTTACTATTTTTACCAGGGGTCTTAGATGCATTGCAAATGGAAGGTGTTTCTGAACCTTTCGCAAACACCCTATCAACTTTGCTTGCCTTTATACCTAAGTTATTTGCTGCCGCACTGATTGTCTTTGTCGGCTGGCTTATTGCAAAAATTGTCCGTGATATTCTAACAAACTTTTTAAGAAGTATTGGTACAGAGAGAATGGGTCAACGGTTTGGGTTAAGCCCAACAGGAGAGGGAACCACTCTTTCAAGTATGATCGGCAATATTGTGTTTATCTTAATCTTAATTCCGACGATCATTACAGCCTTAGAAAAACTCGATCTTAAAGGAATTTCTGACCCGGCTATAACGATGCTCCATCATGTGCTCTCTCTCATTCCAAACATCGCTGTAGCGGTAATCTTGATCTTGGTGGGCTTATGGCTTGGAAAATGGGTCGAAAAAATGGTTACTCAAATGCTTTGGCGCTTAAAATTTAATAATTTATTTCACCATATGGGCATTGGCTCATTAAATCCAGAGCAATCCAAGTACAATCTTTCACAAATCGTTGGTATGCTCGCAAAAATAGTGATTGTTTTATTATTTACAGTGGAAGCATTACAAATTGTCCACTTAGAGTTCTTAGTGATTCTTGCCACAGGCGTGATTGCTTATTTACCGATGTTATTCGCTGCACTAGTTATTTTAGGAGTTGGATTATATTTAGGTCATTTAGTAGAACGTATTTTACAAAACATTTTAAAGAACAGCTACTCGCGGACACTCGCAGCTGTTGGGAAATATGCAATCTTTGCAGTTACTGTCTTTATGGCATTAGACCAGCTTGGGGTTGCTCATTCCATCGTAAATGCTGCCTTTATTCTCGTATTAGGTGGAGTAGCATTAGCATTCGGCCTCGCCTTCGGTCTCGGAGGAAAGGAATTTGCCACGAAATATTTAGGTAAGCTAGATCATAAAATAGACAAGAAAATAGTAGAATAAAAGATTTAAGCAAAAGGGACAGGTTGTTACCTGATCACACGAATAACAATCCGAAACTCAGATGATTTCGGATTGTTATTTTTAATAAAAGAGAGGGAGTGAAACTTCTCTTGATGATAATAAATTTACTTTTAATCACACTATTAATCACACTTACTGGATTTTTTGTCACAATCGAATTTGCCATCGTAAAAGTACGCCCCTCCAGAATTGATCAATTGATTGCGGAAGGAAAGAAGGGTGCTGTTGCAGCAAAAAAAGTAGTATCACATCTAGATGAATATCTTTCAACCTGCCAACTGGGAATCACAGTAACGGCACTCGGGCTGGGATGGTTAGGAGAACCAACGGTAGAAAGGCTGCTGCACCCATTGTTAACGGTACTCAACCTAAATGAATCTGTTACACATATTTTATCCTTTGGGCTTGCCTTCGCCTCAGTTACCTTTTTACATGTAGTAATTGGTGAATTGGCGCCTAAAACAGTAGCAATCCAAAAAGCGGAGCTTGTAACGCTTTACTTCTCACGGCCAATCATATGGTTTAACAAAATCATGTTCCCGTTTATCTGGCTATTAAATGGTTCTGCCCGTCTGCTGGCCGGTCTATTTGGCTTAAATCCAGCATCCGAACAGGAATCAGCTCACTCTGAAGAAGAGCTGCGGATCCTCTTGTTAGAAAGCTATAAGAGCGGCGAGATTAATCAGAATGAATTACGATATGTAAACAATATTTTTGAATTTGATGAGAGATTGGCAAAAGAAATCATGGTCCCTCGCACGGAGATTAGCAGCCTTAAGGTGGACAACACGATTAATGAAGTTATTAAGAGGGTGAAAAGCGAGAATTATACTCGATATCCAGTAATGGACGGTGATATAGATAATATCATCGGAATCATAAACGTTAAAGAACTCTTAACAGTTAAGATAATGAATAAAGGTAATACGGAAGAGTTGAAGGTAAAATCCTATATCAATCCTGTTATTTACGTGATCGAAACCATTCCCATACATGACTTATTGGTGAAAATGCAAAAAGAACGTACACATATGGCTATCCTAATGGATGAATACGGTGGGACTTCTGGTTTGGTTACGGTTGAAGATATTATTGAGGAAATCGTCGGAGAAGTTAGAGATGAATTTGATGCGGATGAAGTTGCAGAGATTCAAAAGATAAAGGAAAACCATTATTTAGTAGATGCAAAATTATTAATTGAGGACGTAAATGATTTACTCGGTACAAACTTAGCGACTGCAGGAATAATTACAATTGGCGGCTGGTTTCTATCACAAAACCTTGACTCCCAAAAAGGAAGTGAAGTTGTAACAGAAGGATATCTATTCAAAATCCACACAATCAGTGGTTATCACATTTCGAATTTAGAAGTAAAAAAGATTTAAAACAAAAGAAGGCTTGGAATATCCAAGCTCTTCTAAATATTTCTTTCTAAATACTGTGAATGCTAAACAACAAGATGTTCATTTAATGTTTGCTGTAACGTTGCTTTTGTCTCAGTATAACTGTGAAGATCGATTCCTAAATTAACCATTCTTCTTACAAGTTCAGGGCGTAATCCAGTAATGATTGATTTAGCGCCCATTAACGTTACGCCAATCAATACTTTTTGAAAATTAGAAATGGTACCTTCGTCCATGTCCGATATTCCAGAAAGGTCAATAATCAATGTCAGTATCCTTAACCTTGATATATCCGTTAATACTTTTTCTTCAATAATATCCATTCGATAAGAATCCAACGTACCAATCAACGGCAATACAGCTACAGTTGTGCTGACTGGTATGATGGGAACCGAGAGATGTTCAACTAATTTCCTTTGAGAAAGAATTAATTCATCTTTATACTGTGAATAGCTAATGAAAAAGGTGTTTAGAAATTCATCAATCCCATCATTAACCTTATGTTCCAATTCGAAAAAATCTTCAATATAATTACCATTCTCATTTAATCGATCATAAAGTTTTATGAAATGCCATAAGGCACGTCTAATGGCATGCACCCATTCTAGTTTGAACGCCAAAGTTAATGAAAATTTTGCCCAAGCCACTCCTTCTTCTTTAGCAAAACTAATGAGCTCTTCTGTTTGATTTTCCACAACGTAAAGAACTAGCTTTTGAGCGTTTTTCAAAAGATCAATATTTCCAGCTTGTAAAATACGCTCAATATTAGAGGCAACATTGACAGCCTCGGATAACAGCTTATTCTGAAATTTTTCTTTGTTTTCGATAAGATAAGCCGAAATATTTTTAGTGTCATAATAGGTATCCACCGTTTGTTCCTCCTCATATAAAAAAATGTTATTTCGAGGCTTCTGCTCTAACCTGCCAATTATCCAATACCCGCTTTTTTGGACAGTTAAACATTTTTTTTTGCAAAAAAAATAAGCTTTTTTCCTTGCTTCAACTAAATGGCCTTGTTAACGGTGTGTGACTTTGATTCTTTAAATTTTCCTCCATGATGTGAATATCATCTTTAAAATACTCGGTGATAACCTCTTTTTCTCCAAATAAAAACAGCTGATCTCCTTCATGGATTTTTTCGTTGTAGATGTTTCTTCTAATCTTCAATTCACCTCTTTTGATGAATAGGGCAACAAACTCTAACTGATCATGCCCGTTTATTACTTGATTTATCGTTTTGAAAGCGAGAGAAGAGTCTTTATAGATATGCAGATTTAGTAGATAATCTTCTTTGTCTGTTAAAAATACGTCCCGGATGGGCAAATCACCAAGCTCAATATTCTGTTTCATTTTTTTATGAAATAATTTCGATAATAATTTTTGGATGCATGCCAGCTTTAATACCCCAAAGACTAGCAGGACACCACCTGCTACATATAAAATGTGATTCATTCTAAGATCGTCCGAAAGGAAATTGCTAATCGATGAAATAATCACTGCAAGGGAGAAGGCCCCAAACAGGATCAGGAAAGTGGCAAGTTTTCTTCGAATGGGGTGACCTAAAATAAGCTCGGATTCTCCTGTAGTAAAGCCAGTGCCTGTCATCAAAGATATGACCTGAAACCTTGAAATCTCCAATTTGAGCCCTGTTAACCGAAATAAAACCACGTAAATTTCGATAACGGCTGTAATGATGATGAAGTAGATGAGTAAAAAAAATAAATTCATTTTACCACCTCAAATGGTCAAAAAATTAGCTGGGGCAGTAACGTGCCCCAACCGTTTATCACTGCATTTTCTCATTAAAAAATTGAACCGAATACATAGCCCCTTCGCTGACCATATTATTATCTTCTAAATCATGTGGATGCGGGTGACCTCCTTTTTCAATCGGGAGTGTTTCACTTTTATCAAAAGGAGAAGGTTTAAATTTACGTTTCCAGTCTCTCAATACACTTTCTGCTTTTACTCTGTTTGGTTTAGAAGATAACCACATCGCTGCAGATGCCCCCATTCCAACCACAACCATTGTAGGCAAAACTCGTTTCATATCAAGACCTCCTTTAGATTTTAACAATCTCTTAAAATAGGACTTCATTTCAACTAAGTTCTATTAATCCTTTCATACCCCTTTCCCTACATTTAAAACCTAATTTTTATGTTTCATTTTTTGAAAATTAGGGGATTTAATTAGGAAAACTTCTATCAAAAGGAGATTCTATGGAGAAAACTATCGGACCGAACAAATGGAAGTGGTATCAATTTGACAAAAACGACAGGGAACGAATAGAACCAATTATTGAAAATGTTAACTGCGGGAGCACCGGATGGCTGGAACAGCTGCAGGAACATAAAACAAATTTCTTACGGATAAAAACACTTGATAATGGAAAAAAGGTTGTGACAGGTTCCCTTATTTATCAGCAAAATTTTGAAGAGGAACTAGATTATAAAATCTTTCATTTTTATGTAAGTATGGATCAGTTGATTACAGTAGATCTGATGCTGTCTTCCTTTAAACATATCCATACGGAGGACCTTCTCATGCTCATTGATCGAACGGAAAACCCGGTTGATGGCTTTTTAATTTTTTTGGGAGAACTTATGAATGAAATGTTGTATGAGATCGACCAATTTGAAGATGCGTTAAAAACACTAATCTGGAGTGTTCGGAAACGAAATGAAACGAGTATTCTTGAAAAAATCTATACGCAAAGGCATGAACTATTAGTTTGGAAGAATCTATTAATCCCGATAAAAGAGTTAAAAATGGGGATAGAGGAGATCAATCTAAATGAGGTAAGCACGGGGGATATTTTTAACACGACGTGTAAACGGATTGAACGGGCGGTTGAATTGCTCAATGAATATGAACATGAGCTTGATTCAATCATTAATTTGGAGGAAGTCATCTCATCCCATCGTGGAAATGAAATTATGAAAACCTTAACGGTCATCACAACGATCTTTACCCCGGTCATGGCGTTTGGGTCATTATGGGGGATGAATTTCAAGCATATGCCGGAACTGGAATGGAAGTTCGGCTATATAATGTCCGTCATTCTAATTGGAGTCTCAACCATCCTACTTTATGGATTTTTGAAATATAATGGCTGGACCGGTGACCTTTTAAAAGGGAAAAAGAAAGGCTCGTTTTTTAAATAAACAAAAGTAACGGTCCCCTAAGGAGGGACCGCTACTAAAATGCTTCAGCTATTGGATTGGATCAGGGATCAGATTTTCATTTTCTTGTTGCTGACTCCCGGTTTTCATCTGATTCATTTCCTTACCGAGCTTTTTGATTTCGTCTAAATTCTGGGCCATCGAGCCATTATTGTTTTTTTCGACTGATTGTGGTGTGGCACCATGTTTTTTTTCGATGATTTGGGATGTGGACCCATATTCCTTAAACTGTTGGAGCATTTTCTCTTTATCCATTGCGTCTCCTCCTACTTGGAAAAATTAGGTTACAAAGATTCTATTCTACCTTTAATGTACCCCTTTTTTTTCGTTTGAAACCTTGAAGATATTAGGGCTAAAAGTCTATGCCGTTTTCTTCATTTTTTAGCTAGCATAAATTGGTATAATTCTAGATAACAAATAATTCTTCGAACTTCGAAGATATATTTAGGTGGGAAATGATGAAAAAAGTAAATCAAATAGTGGAATATGTTCAAACGAATCGGGAGCAAATTTTAAAAGAGTGGTCAGAAAAACTAATCTCTATGGATGAACAAAGAGCAGCTAATTTGATATCAGAGAAAGTCTATATCAATATTTGTAATGATTATATAAATTTACTAATTAATAGTTCTACCAATCAACAGAAAAATAGTGAAAGCAAGATCAGTGAATTTACTCAAAAAATAGTTCAACTCGGCTGGACATTAGGTTTTATTATGGACAGTTTAAGTGAATTTGGAAAAATTGTTTTCTTTCCGATGGCAGATAAGACCTCAGAAAAGGAACAAGTTGAATTTATTTTGGACTATGACAAATGGATTAGTCCGATCAACGTTGCCGTGTTTAATCAGTTTGCGGAAACTTGGCAAAGAACGGTATCCTTACAAAAAATTGCGCTTCAAGAGCTATCTGCACCGCTTATCCCGATTTTTGATAATATTACGATCATGCCTTTAGTAGGAACCATTGACACAGAAAGAGCAAAGTCGATTATGGAAAATTTATTACAAGGGGTTGTTAAGCATCGCGCTCAAGTGGTCTTAATTGATATCACAGGAGTTCCTGTCGTAGACACGATGGTTGCCCACCATATTATCCAGGCATCCGAAGCCGTAAGATTAGTAGGAGCAAAATGTTTAATCGTTGGGATTCGTCCAGAGATCGCACAAACAATCGTTAATTTAGGAATTAATTTAACTCAAGTCATGACAAAGAATAGCTTACAAAAAGGAATTGAGGCTGCCTTGGAAATGACGAATCGAAAGGTCATATCAACGGAGGAATAATAATGGTCGCTAGAATACCTATACTAAAGTTATATAACTGCCTGCTTATTTCTATTCAGTGGGAACTTGATGATCAAACGGCAATCCAATTTCAAGAAGATTTGCTTTATAAAATCCATGAAACTGGATCGAATGGTGTAGTCATCGATTTAACGTCTATTGATGTGATTGATTCATTTATTGCAAAAGTATTAGGCGATGTTATTAGTATGTCCAAATTGATGGGGGCAAAAGTAGTTTTAACAGGCATCCAACCAGCTGTAGCCATTACATTAGTTGAACTAGGAATCCATCTTCAAGAGGTGCTTACAGCACTAGATTTAGAAAAGGGGTTAGAAACACTACAACGGGAGTTGGGGGAGAAAGCATGGAGAACGAATCCTATGTGAAAATTATTACCGAATGGGATATCGTTGCAGCTAGGCAACTAGGAAGAAATATTGCCAAGGAGCTTGAATTTGGTACAGTTGACCAAGCAAGAATCACGACAGCGATTTCTGAGCTTGCACGTAATATTTATTTATATGCAGGACAAGGTGAAATACGGATTGAACGCATAAATGGACGTGATAAACGTGGTATAAAGGTGATCGCTGCTGATAATGGACCAGGAATTCGGGATATTAGAAAAGTGATGGAAGATGGATATTCCACATCAGGTGGGTTAGGAGCGGGATTACCGGGGGTTAAGCGGTTAATGGATGAATTTGATATTACTTCTTCACTAGAGGAAGGTACGATTATTAAGACGGTAAAATGGACTCGTTAGGAGGATTGCTAGCGTATGGAAATTTTCAAATCAAGGTATCGTCATTTGCTTCGCAGTTATCTGAAAGAATCATCCGAAAAAGCTTTGTACCAAGCACAACTATTTAGTAGAAAATCGATTTTACAGCAAATTTCTCCTGAGGAAATTGTCAGTTTACATAGTGAAGCGTTGAAAGAAATTTTTCCGGATATTCAAAAAGAGGTCTTATTGTCCTTTGATTTTCTCTTAGAGGTGATGATGGACTATGGCTTAGCCTACCAGGAGCATCAAAGCATGCGGGATCAACAGCTTGAAATAAAATCAGAAATTGAAATTGCGGCAAGCATTCAAGAAAATTTACTAGAAACATCTATTCCTCAAATGGACGATTTAGATATTGGGGCAACAAGTATTCCTGCCAAACAAATGAATGGGGATTTTTATCACTTTATTCAAGAGGGGCAAAGTATTCATATAGCCGTTGCAGATGTAATTGGTAAAGGAATACCTGCAGCCATTTGTATGTCGATGATCAAGTATGCAATCGATAGTTTACCAGAGTCTAAGAAAAGTCCTCACTTTGTTTTAGAAAGTATAAATAGAGTCGTAGAAGATAATCTGGATGAAGGTATGTTTATTACCATGTTCTATGGGATGTACGATACAGTTAACCATTCCTTTACTTATGGTGCAGCAGGGCATGAACAAGGATTCTATTATCATTCCGTTACGAATTCATTTGAAGATCTCGTGACAAAAGGTCTAGTATTAGGCGTGGACCCGAACTTTACATATGAGCAGTATCAAAAACAAGTGGAACCCGGGGATATGATTGTCTTATTATCGGATGGAGTGACGGAAGCAAGAACAGAAGAAGGTTTTATCGAACGTTCAGTGATAACTGACTTAATTCAAAAATATAAGCAATTAACCGCACAAGAAATGGTGGAACAAATTTATCGTGAGTTGGAAAAGATGCAGGACTTTGAAATGAATGATGATTTTACGCTAATTATTTTTCGAAGAAAGGTTTAATCTTCCATGGGTGCGGGTAAGTACATAAAAATAGATTAAATTCCTGAGGTGATAATGAATGGATTTAAAAGTTGATAAACACCAAAATAATAGGAAGACATTCGTTTTTGTTGCAGGAGAAATAGATGCATACACTGCACCAAAGCTACGAGAGGAATTATTACCACTCGCTGAAGAGCAAAACCAATCACTGATCGTCAGTTTAAAAGATGTGTCATATATTGATAGTACTGGCCTAGGTGTATTTATTGGTTTATTCAAACTAATAATGAAAAATGATGGTGAATTAAAGCTCGTGGACTTGTCAGATCGGTTGGAACGACTCTTTCAAATTACAGGTCTAAGCAACATCATTGATATTTCTACGAACTAGAGAGGTGGGGTACAATGAAACAATTAGTTGACTACATTGAAGTGAAAATGCCTGCTAAGCCGGAATATGTAGGGGTAATCCGATTAACGTTATCAGGAATCGCCAGCAGAATGGGATATGCCTATGAGGAGATTGAAGATTTAAAGATTGCCGTCAGTGAAGCATGTACGAATGCCGTTCAACATGCTTACAAAGATAACGCCGGCGGAGAAACAATTGTTGGATTTGGAATTTATGAAAATAAACTTGAAATTATGATCGCTGATAATGGCGAGAGTTTTAATTTTGAACAGACAAGAAGCAAACTAGGCCCATATTCCGCCTCAAGTGCTACCGACCAACTGGTGGAGGGAGGGTTGGGTCTATATTTGATGGAAACGCTCATGGATGAAGTCCATGTATTTGATAATGAAGGAGTAACAGTCTTCATGGTGAAGTATTTAAGTGGGGAGCGTGCAGGTCATGACACAACCATTTCGAACTATGAAGAGAACTAAGGAAGAAATCAACGCTCTAATCAAAGACTTTCAGCTAAATGAGAGTAAGTCAGCTCAAGAAATATTAGTAGACCACTATACTCCGCTAGTTGGAAGCCTTGTGATGAAATATTCAAAAGGCGGCAACTTTCATGAGGATCTCATGCAAATAGGAATAGTCGGGCTATTGGGTGCGATACGAAGATATGATCCGGAACTTGGATCATCCTTTGAAACATTTTTAATACCAACAGTTATCGGAGAAATCAAACGATACTTAAGGGATAAAACATGGGGAGTCCATGTCCCGAGGCGGGTAAAGGAATTATGGACGAAAATAAAGCCCGTTGTCGATGAACTGACCAATCAACATCAAAGGTCACCAAAGATCCATGAAATTGCCGAGCATTTGGACGTTTCGGAAGAAGAAGTATTAGAAGCGATGGAAATGGGTAAAAGTTATCAAGCCGTATCTGTGGATCGTTCAATTGAAACGGGCTCAGATGGCAGCACGGTTACAATTCTCGACACTATCGGATCGTATGACGATGGTTTCAAAAGAGTCGACCAAAGGCTCTTGCTTGAGAGTGCTTTGCATGTGCTATCAGAACGAGAAATAGAAATCCTCCGTTATACATTCATCGCTAATAAGAGTCAGAAAGAAACAGGAGAGTCCTTGGGGATTTCTCAGATGCATGTATCTCGTCTTCAAAAAAAGGCGATTCAAAAATTACGACAGGCACTAAACAAAGATAATGCCAATACAGGAGTAACAAATGCTTGAACTTGAATCAAATGAATATATTCAAACTTTAGTGTATCAGATTCAAAAGGAAGGTAATGTGTGTAACGGCGATAGTTTTTTTATTAAGACAACGGATGATTACTTTATTTGTGCCGTTGCGGACGGTTTGGGAAGCGGGATATACGCACATGCCTCGTCTAACGCGATTCGGGAAGTGGTAGAACAATACCATTATGAAGAGGTCCTTGTATTAATCGATTATTGTAATAAAGTCCTTAAGGATAAAAGAGGTGCAACCGTATCTCTTTTTAAGGTAGACTTATTACTTAAAAAAATTACTTATAGCTCCGTAGGAAACATTCGCTTTGTTCTTTATTCGCCCTCAGGTCAATTTTTCAATCCAGTCCCTGTCTATGGATATTTATCTGGAAAGCCGCAAAAATATGGAATCGAAACGTTTACGTATGAAAAAGATGCGAAGTTTATTATTCATACGGACGGGATTTATATTCCCGCCATTAAACATTTATTATCAAGTATTCGGTCCATTGAAGAGATGTCGAATCATTTAAAAATGTATACGAAAACACGGAATGATGACTTAACCTATATTATCGGTCAACTCTTGTAACCTACTATTATAAGCGTAACAAAACACGTATCCAACCGTTTTTGGATACGTGTTTTGTTTTGTCCGTTCACAGTGCCCGTGAGAGAGAAAAAAAGGCAGGGACGGTCACTGTCAGGAGTTCAGAGTGCCCGTGAGAGAGAAAAAAGGGTGTCAGCTGTAAAGCTGACACCCTTTCACAATACATTTATCCTGCCAGAAAGGCTTCGAGCATCCATCTGTGCTTTTCTAAGGAAGTGCGAATCGCAATGAACAGATCAGCCGTAGGTTGATCATCGTTGTCCTCGGCCAAGGTGATTCCCTCTGTAAGCTCGGTGCAGACGGTGTTAAAATCATCGGCCAGTGTCTGAATCATTCCCTCGGCATTTTCGTCGCCCGCGGCCTCCTTGATGGAAGAGATCTGTAATTGCTCCTTTAGTGTCGCCGTTGGTAAATTGCCTAGTGACAGCATTCTTTCAGCGATGGTATCAAGATGGAGCGCCGACTCCTTATACAATTCTTCAAATTTAGGATGCAGGGTGAAGAAATTTTCACCTTTTACATACCAGTGGTAGTGGTGCAGCTTCATATAAAGAACTGAGAAATTAGCTACCTGTGTGTTGAGAGTCTCTGTTACTAAACTATTTTTTTCTTTTACTTTTGCCATTTTCATTACCTCCGTTTAGTGGAATAGTGTTGATATCTATTCCATACCCCGGATTACATCATTTGAAACCATGAAAAAATTTTTTTCCAAGAAAGTTTATCTAAAGGCGTAGGTGCCTGTTCTCTCAATTGCGGGGGGCGGGCATCTTTTTTTTAGGAGCAGGATTAATCTCCGTATAAATCGGGTATTACCCCATAAGGGTATCTAGATAAAATTATGGGGGAGAACAACGTTATGAAAAAACGGAGAATGGAATTTGTTTTTGTCATTATGATGATTGCTCTAGCATATTTGGTGTTTTTTACAGACGTTCCTTTCCTGCCGAAAATGATATCAATGGCATTCTACGGCGTAATTATCTTGATTACAGTGTTTTCCTTGATGCTCGAAAATCGGACGGCACAAAACACGCTTTTGTGGATACATATATTGGTGTTTTTACCGGTACTCGGATATATCATCTATGTCTATTCCGGGCAATTATTTTTAAAAGGCTACCTATTTAAAAGTAAGCGCATCAAAGATCGTGAAGTGTTTGAAACAATTAGTAGGAAAAAGCAGAAAGTCGAGTTTTCGCAGCTTAATCATCACCAGCATCATTTCGCTCACTATCTGGATCGGGCGACATTCACACCAACGAATACCAACACGAAGACAAACATATTAAAAAATGGCGAGGAAACTTTCCGAGAAATGAAAAGTGCGCTTAAGAAAGCAAACGACTTTATCCATATGGAATATTATATCTTCCGAGATGACCGATTAGGCAGTGAGATCATCGACATCTTAATCGAGAAAGTGCAGGAAGGAGTAGAAGTCCGTCTTATGTACGACGCGATGGGAAGTATCACACTTTCAGGCGCCGCTTTAAAAAAAATGAAGGAGGCCGGAATCATGGTCCATCCTTTTTTGCCCATAAAAAGCGGCCTTTATAATCAAAAGTTTAACTTCCGGAATCATCGAAAAATCGTTGTCATTGACGGGAAGGCAGGATTTGTCGGCGGACTGAACATTGGGGTCGAATATCTTGGTGAAGACGAGGAAATCGGATTTTGGTGTGATACACATGTCGTCATGGAAGGGGAAGCAGTCCAAACATTGCATGCCGTTTTTTTATTAGATTGGAGGTATGTTAGTGGGGAAATGCTGGTTATGGACGAACGCTATATGAAACCCATACCTGCCGCTGGAGATGGTTTAGTTCACGTCGTCGCCACCGGCCCCGAAACCGAACGGATGAGTGATCATTATTATGCGATGATCTCATGTGCAACAAAATCGATTTGGATTGCGTCGCCGTATTTTGTCCCTAATCAAGCGATTCGAACGGCACTAAGGATTGCTGCCAAAAAAGGGATTCAAATACGAATCATGGTGCCTGACACCAATGATGGTTTTCTCACCCAATATGCTTCTCGGTCGTATTTACCTGAACTTTTGCGTTCTGGAATAGAAATTTATGCGTACCAAAAAGGGTTCCTCCATAAAAAGGTGATGATTGTTGATGGGGACCTTGCCACAATTGGAACAGCCAATATGGATATGCGCAGTTTTCGTCTCAACTTTGAAGTGAATTTATTTTTAATAGGCACAGATTCCATCCAAGACCTAGTGGCCCATTATGAGGAAGATCGAGAGGATTGTCTGAGAATTCGCCCAGTGGAATTTTACAAAAGAGGATTTACTGAAAAGGCAAAAGAGTCATTTGCTCGTCTATTTTCGGGGATTTTATAAAATTTCTAATATAGAAGAAAAAAGGGGCAAACAAACATGAAACGAAATCATACGATGATGCAATTTTTTGAATGGAATGTAGATACAGATGGTACGCATTGGAACCGCCTGAAGGAGTTGGCACCCGAACTGAAAAGGAAAGGAATCGATTCGGTTTGGATTCCACCGGTAACAAAGGGTCAATCAGGAGAAGACCAAGGATATGGTGTATATGATCTGTATGATCTGGGTGAATTTGATCAAAAAGGGACGGTCCGCACGAAATATGGAACGAAGCAAGAATTACAGGATGCGATTGCCGCATGTCATGAAAGTGGGATGGATGTCTATGTAGATGTGGTCATGAATCATAAAGGGGGGGCAGATGAAACAGAGCTATTTCAAGTCATTGAAGTGGACCAGGATGACCGAACAGAAGAAATTTCTGAGCCGTTTGAAATAGAGGGGTATACGAAATTCACCTTCCCAAATCGAAAGGACAAGTACTCTACTTTTAACTGGGGATTTGAGCATTTTAATGGAATAGACTACGACGCAAAAACAGATAAAGCCGGGATTTTTCGGATTGTAGGAGAGGGTAAAAAGTGGAATGATTATGTCGATGATGAATTTGGTAATTATGACTATTTAATGTTTGCTAATATTGACTACAATCATCCAGAGGTACAAGAGGAAATGATCCAGTGGGGGAACTGGCTGGCCGATACTTTACAATGCAATGGTTACCGTTTAGATGCGATTAAACATATTGATTATCATTTTATTAAAAGTTTTGTAGATAATGTAAGGCAGCAGCGAGGAGAAGACTTTTATGTTCTAGGTGAGTTTTGGGTCCCGGAACTAGAAGCATGCCAAACATTTTTGGAAAATGTTGATTTCAAACTGAATTTATTTGATGTTCCGCTTCATTATAAATTACATGAAGCGTCTAAAACGGGAGCTGATTTTGATCTGACCACGATTTTCGATGATACATTAGTGAATGTGAATCCAGAACATGCGGTCACTTTTGTGGACAATCATGATACACAACCAAACGAAGCCCTTGAATCATGGGTGGAGGACTGGTTTAAGCAGAGTGCTTATGCACTTATCCTGCTTCGCAAAGAGGGACATCCATGTATATTTTATGGAGATTATTTTGGCATTGGGGGAGAAGAACCAATCGAAGGAAAACAAGAAGCGATGGATCCGCTCCTTTATGCTCGTTACCATAAAGCCTATGGTGAACAAGAGGATTATTTCGATGACCCCCATCTGATTGGATGGGTCCGTCAGGGGCTTGAGGAAATGGAGTCTTCAGGCTGTGCCGTCCTCATTTCCAATCAAGACGAGGGCGAAAAAAGAATGTTCGTCGGTGAAGCGCGGGCTGGAGAAGTATGGGTCGACCTAACAGGAACGAGAGACGATCATATTATAATTGAAGAAGATGGATTTGCCACCTTCCTTGTTAATGGTGGCAGTGTCTCGGTTTGGGCTCATTCTGAACAAGAATAGTTGCTATTTTAAAATAAGAATCAAAAAGGAAAGCACCTTGTTGTTTAAAGGCGCTTTCCTTTGTCTAAAAAATGCTGCATAAAAAGAGACTGCATGATTAGCAGCCTCTTGAGTGTAAGTTATCCTATTATAATTATGCTGTATGTCTCATGCTTTTTAAAATAAAGCCAACGATTAGGGTGAGAATAATCGCTCCTATGATGGCTGGAATAAGATAAAAACCGCCCACTTCAGGTCCCCAATCTCCTAATATCAATGAACCGAGAAAAGCACCAATAAATCCAGCGATGATATTTCCAATTACACCTCCGGGTAAATCACGTCCAATGACAAGACCACCTAACCAACCGATGATTCCTCCGATAATTAAAGACCAAATAAATCCCATGAAAATTCATCCCTTTCAAATTTTAATGTGAATCTACTAAGGTAAGTACCCGTTATTTCAATGGACAAACCTTTTTTGATAAAAAAATTACACCATTTTCCACTCCGAACGAAGATGAAAGAGGAGATAAACGCATTCAAACAGCGGATGAGCTTCAGTACCTGCACGGCAATTCAGCGTCTTAAATGAGAGGGAAATCGTTAGGGAGAACAGTTAATCTTTACAAAAAAGGTTTCAACTTTTTAAAAAGGGTTATATATCAAATAGAACAACAAGATGCATTTAACTTACTAACGAAATCAAGATGGTCACACATTAAAAATTGAGGAGGAAGTTAAAATGACACAAGTAAAAATAGTAGAAAATGGGCTTCAAGCAAAGAAGGAAATTGAACAATTTTTAAATCAAGGGTTCGAAAAAGATGAGGTCTACTTATTGGCCCACGGCAAAGATCGTTCAGAAGATTTGTCAGATGCACTGGATACCAATGAAATTGGGGTAAACGAGCAAGGCGTCTTTGATTCAATCGCAAATGTTTTTCGATCACGCGGGGACGAACTACGCTCTAAAATGGAATCCTTAGGATTAACCGATACAGAAGCACAACAATTTGAAAAAGAATTGGACAGGGGACGCGTATTGGTGGTCGCTGCAAAATAAAAGTAACACAGTTTTACTAGGTTAGTATAATGATAGGAAACAAAAAGGAACTTTCCTTTTGTTTCCTATCCCTCATCATATGAAGAAAGGGGTAAGGTGTGGATGAAATTTTCAAGAGTGAACTTAGGTGATTTTTTTGGAGGAAACATCAGAGCCCGGCGCAAAATGAGAGTAGATCATAGTTGGGATTCGAATTTTGAAAATCCGATCATACACAAGGAAATACAGGGCGAGAAAGTATATGTCCCATTAAATCTAGGCAGGGTTTGGAATCAGGTAAATTAATGGTAAGTGTGTGGTTTATGTATTTTTGTACGGTATTAGAAACCGAGGTCGTATCAACCGACCAGATAAAGCAATAAAAATTCGCCTTCTTTTCGAGTAACAGGAAGGTGAATTTTTTTTTAAGATAGAAAATGTGTTTATTTTTTAAAAATGGATACAAAAGGAAACTTTTCTGACCTTCTTTGTGATAGAATAATCTTTGTGTGAAAAAAGGAGGTTACCGAGTGATAAATGATTTTGGGCAAATTGCCGTGTTAAGTATCCTGTCTCATTTAATTTTTATAACGATTTCCTGGTGGGCCCTACAAGCAATCCGTTTGGAAAAATTGCTGAAACCCAACCATGTATTTCAGGCGCGCTTACTTTACATATTATTAGCCATTTTCGTTGGGTCATCTGTTAGTAACTTTTTCCTTGATTATCTTCAATGGTCGCAGCAGCTGCCTTTGATCATGCAAAATATACAATTGGTAAAAATTTAGGTCTTCGTACATGTTTCAATTTGTTAATAAATTGAGTACAATCGTCTTTATGTGGAAAAATAACTTCAAATGAACTGTCATAAAGTTTGGAACTTGTCTAAAAGTGACGACATTTCCCAAGTATGCTACTCCTCTACCTGGTAACAATGGTAATGAGGGGGAGTAGAGATGAAGAGAAATCGTAAGATCCTTTTGAGCGTGATAACAATCATCAGTTTAATCCTGGTTGTTATTGGGAACCAAACTGAAGCAAACGGTGGCGGAATCGGCTCCATTTTTCAAAAAGAAATGGACTTAACGAAAATAGGCTCTATTTTACAAGCCGAAGATATTTTGCTCGATGATTGGACTTTTTATGCAAGAGAGCATTTGGATGGCCTAAAAAGTGAGCAGGAAGTTAAGGAATATGCTAAAGAGCTTCAAACGAAGTTTCCTGATTGGGAATGGTCTGTAAAAAGTACCAGCGAAAAATGGGAAGTAACGGCAGTATCTCCAACGACTAAACACCACATAGAAAAGCTTCAAATGATGGCAACCCACACAAAACAACCGGTTAATGCGTATATAGTATATAGTATCAGTGGTAAAGAGTGGAACAAGTCTACCGAGGCCTATTTCACGACCCGTCAATTTAAATCTAGGCTGTCTGACATATTTCGAGGGAAACCAACAATTTTCTCTTGTATGAAAGGTACGGTCGGTGATAAGATGAATACGGCTTTACCCAAGACAGCAAATCATTTGCTGTCCGTATTTAAGGCAAAAGAAATCGAAGCGTTAAAAGAGGAGACATTCATGTCTGTTTCGGCGAACTCGCCGATGTTTAAAGGCTCCATAGATGATCAAAGAGATAACATGAATTTACAAATTGGTATACGCTCCGAAGGATTGGGCGGTAAGACTACCATAGTAGTTGGCACACCAATCATTACGATTGAATATTAATATAGAGAAAATGGACGCGGAGGGGAATACTCTTGGAAAAGATTATCGTCCGCGGCGGAAAAAGGCTTGATGGAACTGTTAAAGTAGAAGGCGCAAAAAATGCTGTCTTGCCTGTACTCGCTGCAACATTATTAGCAAGTGACGGAAAAAGTGTAATTCGTGATGTACCTACACTCTCCGATGTATACACAATTAATGAAGTTTTACGCAACTTAAACGCTGAAGTGTCGTTTGAAAACAATACAGTCGTAGTAGATGCATCCAGAGTGTTAAAGGATGAGGCGCCATTCGAATATGTTCGAAAGATGCGCGCGTCTGTGCTTGTCATGGGATCATTACTCGCTCGAAATGGCCGTGCACGTGTGGCCCTGCCGGGTGGCTGTGCTATTGGATCCCGTCCTATCGATCAGCATCTCAAAGGCTTTGAAGCCATGGGAGCGTCAGTGAAGGTAGGAAACGGTTTTATTGAAGCGGAAGTAAATGGCCGCTTAAAAGGTGCAAAGATTTATTTGGATTTCCCAAGTGTTGGGGCTACCGAAAACATTATGATGGCTGCAACTCTTGCGGTTGGTACGACCATTATTGAGAACGTGGCAAAAGAACCAGAAATCGTTGACCTTGCAAACTTCTTGAATAGTATGGGCGCTAAGGTTCGCGGCGCTGGCACTGGGACACTTCGTATTGAAGGTGTGGACGTGTTATTTGGCGCAGAACACCATATTATTCCTGACCGAATCGAAGCGGGAACCTTTATGGTGGCTGCCGCAATCACTGGCGGAAATGTATTGGTAAAGGGCGCAGTTCCTGAACATTTATCTTCTTTGATTGCAAAAATGGTTGAAATGGGTATCACAATCCGTGAGGAAGAAGATGGCGTTCGTGTCATCGGAACCGATCGTTTGAAGGCTGTTGACATCAAAACGATGCCGCATCCAGGTTTCCCAACCGATATGCAATCACAAATGATGGCTTTATTGCTTCGCGCAAACGGCACCTCGATGATTACAGAAACTGTGTTCGAAAACCGTTTTATGCATGTTGAGGAATTCCGCCGCATGAATGCCGACATCAAAATTGAAGGCCGTTCTGTTATTTTAAATGGTTCTTCCAATTTACAAGGTGCGGAAGTATCTGCAACAGATCTACGTGCCGCTGCCGCATTAATTTTGACTGGTTTAGTTTCTGAAGGCTTGACACGCGTGACCGAGTTGAAACACCTAGACCGCGGCTACGTGGACTTCCACGGCAAGCTAGCAAGCCTAGGAGCCGACATCGAACGTGTTACTGAAGCAGACGAAATATTCACAGAAGTTCAAGACTACGTATCGGATATGAACGCTTAGTTTGGATCTTGAATCGTGTAACTTGTATTGGATTTGTTAGGCGAAGCTTAACCAAATTCCTACAGCCAATAAAAACAAACGCAAAACAACGGGCCCTGATGTAGAATCAGGGCCTTTTTTACTTTTCCGGGAATCGTAGTGTGGCGCGTGCGTGAGTGCGTGTGTTGTGCATGTCCGTATGGTATGTACATTTGTGTTTGAGTGGTGCCTGACACCAACAAAAGACATTTGTCCACGAGCGGTGCCTGACACCCGTTTCATTATTTATATAAAAAATCCGTAATAAATGCTTGTCCGCCTCCATATGTATTAATTGAGACGCAACCCGCCTGTGCATCTTGCGGGGTTGTGAATTTGCAAACTGGAGGCACTATCATGATAAAAATCAAACCTTTCGTCGTACTAGCAGCAGTCCTCATTGCCTTGACATTAATTATTCCCGCAGTTCTCGTGTTACCGTTTTCGGATGAGCATCGGGCGAGTGGGAGGTTAGGGGAGGATTTAACCAAGACCCCGGCCAAAGAAACCAAAGCGGTGCCCACTTCTTCCGATCCGGCCGTCGAAGTTGCGGTGTTCCGTACCTCAAAATCCCAAATTGAGAATGTACAATTAGAAGATTACCTCGTTGGTGTGGTAGCAGCTGAGATGCCGACAGAGTTTAAGGAAGAAGCCCTGAAGGCCCAAGCACTAACAGCGAGAACATATATCGTGAAAAGGTTATTAAGTAAGGATACGCTCGGCGTCCCTAAAGGTGCGCAGGTAACGGATACCCAAATCCATCAGGTTTACATGAATGATGATGAACTAAGAAGGGAATGGGGAATGGAGTACGACGCGAAAAGGAAGAAGGTTTTAAACGCTGTTCGGGCAACGGCTGGGCAAATTTTGGCCTATGATGGCGAGCCAATTGATGCATTGTTCTTCTCCACGAGTAATGGATATACGGAAAACTCGGAAGATTATTGGGCAGGCAACATCCCATACTTAAGAAGTGTATCCAGTCCATGGGATAAAAATTCTCCGAAATTTAACAGTCAAAAGGTCATGACAGTTCATCAGTTTGAAGCGCGGCTTGGGGTGAAGCTCGGTTCGGGGTCGACGATTGGAAAAATTGTTGACCGAACAGAGGGGAAACGTGTCGGCAAGGTTGATTTTAATGGAAAGGTTTTGAGCGGGCGCGATATCCGCGATAAACTGAATCTGCGGTCATCTGACTTTGCCTGGAAGCGTAAGGGCGATAATATTGTGATTACCACCAAGGGATTCGGTCATGGCGTCGGAATGAGCCAATACGGGGCTAACGGAATGGCAATGGAAGGAAAGAATTATAAGGAAATTGTGAAGCATTATTATCAAGGAGTCGAGATTACCTCGGCGGATCATATGCTAGATACGGTTACTGCAAAGAAGTGAATATGTGGGGGGCCAGGCTGGGTTGGGAAGATGCCTGGCTTTTTTTGACGGGATTTTAGGTGGGAGGAGTTGAGGTTGGGTGAGTTCGACAGTAAAAGAGGAAAAGTGGACAGTAAATTTCTGGAACCGGACAGTAAATTTCTGGAACCGGACAGTAAATTTCTGGAACCGGACAGTAAATTTCTGGAACCGGACAGTAAATTATTGAAAGTGGACAGTAATCGAAAGTTCTTTCTAAAAAGTGTAATTAAGTAGAAGCCAGGCAAAGGAAAATAGCCAAAAATAGTGCTCCTTCTAAATAAAGGAGCTTGGGTTAGAAGGGAAATTGGCAATTTTTGTTGTTATGAGGGGGTTCGACAGTAAAAGAGGAAAAGTGGACAGTAAACCTTTGGAAGTGGACAGTAAAGGTTAGAAAGTCGACAGTAAATCCTCGGAACCGGATAGTAAACTTTTCAAAGTGGACAGTAAACCAGTTCTTCACAGAAAGAGGAAGAAATAATTTTCGAAGTAGTGTCGATTTTTGCAGGAATTTGCGGAGGAAGAAAAGAAGTATAGAAAAAAAAGGAAAGGAATGATGCATTTGTTTTGTAAAGAGTGCACGATGTCATTAAGAATCCAGAAACTAGAAATTCTTCTTCAAGGTGGGAGGCTGCCATACAACCATCCGATTTATCCTGAAGTAGTGGCGGAATATAAAAGTAGGATGGCTGGCTATCGGGGGGAAAAGTCCCTGGTCTTTCACCTAAGCATGCTTCCCGATGAAAAATACTACATTTTCCACGGTATACGACTATTATATCAAGGTTACTATTTTCAAATGGATTACCTAATCCTTTGTTCAGCATTTGCCTTAGTTCTTGAAGTGAAAAATATTAGCGGGGAGTTGAAATTTGAAAAAGACTTTAACCAGACTACTTGTAAAAAGAACAGGAATGAGGAAAGAATCAAAAACCCTGTATTACAAGCAAAGCTCCAGGCGAAGAAACTGAAAGGATGGCTAAAAGAACATAATTGTACAGAAATACCAATCCATTATCTTGTTGTAAACAGTAATGAAAAAACCACAATCACATCATCCTCGGGAAACGAACAGATCACTCGGCATATTTGCAATAGTGAGGATTTAATAGACAAAATAGATCAAATAGCAAATTTTAATAAGGAGGCGAAATTAGATAGTAAAGAGATGAAAAGAATAAAACGGCTTCTCCTCACAAAACACACTCCCGAAAATCCAGATATTCTTAAACAATTCAACCTATCTCCATCAGAACTTCTCCCTGGCGTAAAATGTCCCATCTGTAGCTATTTACCTATGAACTTACACTATGGAACATGGTGCTGTCCAAAATGTAAACTGAAATCCAAAATCGTCCATATACCAACAATCAACGATTATTTTCTGCTGGTAAAGCCTTCAATCACGAATGCGGAGCTGCGGAAGCTCCTTCAAATTGGTTCGACTAGTATCGCAAGTAAATTCTTAACCTCAATGAAATTACCTTTTACAGGAACATATAGAAACCGGGTCTACCATCAACCACCAAACAATCAAAAATGATCACCGCAAAAGTTGCAGTCGCTACACACGCCCCAGCACCTTCCTAAGCCGTGTAAACTTCCCTTTAAACAATGCCCCTCTGATAAAGTAAAAGCTAACCAAGATCCCTGTGAAGTCTTTTACAAGGTCAAAGAGCGAGGAAGAGCGATAGGAATAGAATGATTGGTGGATTTCGTCGCTGATGCCGTAGAGGGCTGCGAAGACTGCACAGGCTATATTCAACGCCGGTGTGAAGGCGTGGCGGCGAGTTAACATCGCTAGCACGAGCAAAACATACAAAATCGCGAACTCTATTAAATGCAACGATTCCTTTATAAAGTGGTCGATTTGGGAATCGGGCAGCTTTACAAAATGATCCGCTGGCAGACTCGACATAATCCAAATAGCCGCCATATAGGCAAACGGGAGCACCCGCCACACCCATTTTATGATTTTCATGAAAATTTCCTCCTATATCGTAAAAACACTCTAAAAATAAATTTTCACCCTTCATGCATAAAAACATAAACACTGTTAAAAAATAAATTCAAAAAAATTTTTTTCGCTCGTGTATATAATTCTACTTATCTGTTCAGAATGATTGCTGAGGTGATGAAAATGAGAGAGGAAGAAAACAAACGATCTTCTCAAAGTTCCAGCGTAAAACGCTTTTTCAAAAAGCGTTGGGTATTTCCAGCCATCTATATTGCAAGTGCAGCACTCATTCTGACCGCAGTACTATGGTATCAATCGAGCAACAGTGCGACAGACAAATACGATTACAAATCCACTGATATTGCCGGTAAAAAGAACCAAGAACCAGCGATTGAAGTTAGCAAAACACTTGAAAACTTCAAAATGCCAGTGGAAAATGCAGACGCAGCAGTCGTTAAAACGAAATTCTATGATTTCAATGGAAAAACAGAAGACCAGGAAGCGGCATTGGTATTTTATAACAATACCTACCAGCCAAACACTGGGATCGACGTTACCATGAAAGATGATGAGTCCTTTAATGTCGTTGCAGCATTAAGCGGTACGGTCACACGAGTTGATGAAGATGCAGTCCTTGGGAATGTCATTGAAGTGGAACACGACAAAGGTATTGTAACACAATATCAATCCGTAAAAGACATAAAGATCAAGGTTGGCGAAGAAGTAAAGCAGGGACAAGTTCTTGCCACGGCTGGACAAAGCTTGTTCAATGAAAAAGCTGGAACACATGTACATTTTGAAATTCGTAAAGATGGAATTGCTGTAAATCCCACTAACTATTTTAACAAATCGTTAAGCACGTTAGAGGAAGCAGAACTTTCAAATGACAAGGCAAGCGAATCAGTAGAGACTCCACAAATGAAGGAAGAACAACAAAAGATTGAAGACCCAGCAAACTCTTCCGACCAAGAAACAAATGTGGACGAAGAATCATCTACTTCTACAAAAAATACAAATTCATAATATCGTTACAAAGGGGAAGGGGAATTCTTTCCTCTTTTTTTTGTACTTATTTTCACAATTACCCATTTTATGTATATTCACGGTATAATTAATAATATTGGTGCCTGACACCCAGTTAGTGTCCGCTCACCGCGGACAAATTACTAGAAGTGTCTTTTTGTGGTGCCTGACACCATTCATATTAAGGGAGGGATTACATTGAGAAAAATAATAGCAGCCATGCTTCTGATTCTACTAGTCGCTGGCTGTAGTAAAGAACCGACGCCACAGGATCGATTTTCTAAGTACATAGCTTTGTGGAATGAGCAGAAGTTTGATCAGATGTATGATTATCTTTCAACGGATGCCAAGAAAAAAATCACTAAAGATGAATTCACGAACCGCTATCATAAAATCTACAAAGACCTTCAGATTACTGACCTCAAGATTGACTTCAAAGAACCGAAAGAGGATAAGCAGGCAGACAAAGAGCAAGCCCAATATTCTTTTGACGCGAAAATGAATAGTATCGCTGGAGCTATTCAATTCACCCAGAAAGCTAAGTTGCAAAAAGAAGAAAGAGACAACAAGAAGAATTGGTATGTAGACTGGAATACTGAGTTCATTTTTCCAAAATTGCAGGAAGGCGATAAGATCGGGATTAGTACGGATGCGCCGCAAAGAGGGGAGATTCTTGATCGCAATGACATCGGCCTGGCGGTGAATGGTCAGGTGTATGAGGTTGGTGTGGTTGCGGGGAAGGTGACGGACCAAGTGTTGGAGCCGTTAGCTTCGCTGTTAAAAATGAGTCCTGATCAAATCAAGAAGGCGATTACGGCGAGTTGGGTAAAGCCGGAGCTGTTTGTGCCGTTGAAGCGGGTGTCGATGCAGGATGAGGAGCGGATTGCCCAGTTGATTGCGCTCGAGCCAGTGCAAACGAGGAAGGTGGATGCACGGATTTATCCGTATAATCAGGCTGCGGCACATCTGATTGGTTATGTTGGTGCGATTACGGCGGATGAGTTGGAAAAGTTGAAGGATAAAGGGTACACGAGCAGTGATATGATTGGAAAAAGAGGGCTCGAGCAAGTCTATGACGAGCAGTTAAAAGGGAAGCCCGGTGTGAAGATTACGATTAAAAAGAAGAATGGTGACGCCGAGGTGCTTGCTGAAAAACCGGTCGAAGATGGAAAAAATGTCAAGTTGACGATCGATGCGGATGTTCAGGCTGCTATTTTTGATGAACTTGGCAAGGAAGCCGGCACGGGTGCGGCCATTAACCCTGTGACGGGTGAAACGCTGGCGCTTGTCAGCACGCCTTCGTTTGATCCGAATCAAGCGATGCTTGGCTTCTCGGCGGCTGAGTGGAAGGCGCTGCAGGATAATAAGCAACAGCCGCTTTCCACGCGGTTTAAACAGGCCTATGCGCCGGGTTCGGTGATGAAGCCGATTACGGCGGGGGTGGCGTTGTCGAGCGGGGCGATCACGCCGGAGCTGGCGGTGCCGATTCTAGGGTCGAAATGGCAAAAGGATAAATCGTGGGGCGGCTATTTTGTGACGCGGGTCCATGGCGGCAGCCCGATTAATCTTGAAAAAGCATTGGTGTTCTCCGATAATATTTATTTTGCTCAGGCAGCATTGAAAACGGGGAAAGATGTGTTTGCGGATGGGCTGAAGAAATTTGGCTTTGAGGAAGATTTGGCGTTCCCGTTCCCGCTCGAAAAATCTACGATTGGTGCGTTGGATCGGGAAATCGCGCTGGCGGATTCCGGTTATGGCCAAGGGCAGATTCAAATGAGTATCGTTCATTTGCTGTCGACGTATACGCCGTTTGTGAATAATGGCAATATGGTGAGGCCGATTCTTGTGGCGGATGAACAGCAGGGTCAGGTGCTGAAAGAGGCGGTGGTTTCGCCTGAACACGCCGGTGTGATTGCGTCGGATTTACGAAAGGTCGTTGGAGACACTGGCGGAACGGCCCATGCTGCCGAAATACTGGGGTATCCGTTGGCTGGTAAAACGGGGACGGCGGAGATAAAACAGAAACAGGGCGAAACGGGCACGGAAAATGGTTGGTTTATTGGTTACAACACAGAGTCGCCGAGTTTGATGGTGGCGATGATGGTCGAGAACGTCCAGGGCCGGGGTGGTTCGCAGGTGCCGGTGAAGAAAGTGAAGAAGGTATTTGAGTTGGTGCGGTAAATGGACGATGGATTGGTTGGTGTCAGGCACCGGGATCTGGTGTCAGGCACCACCATGTGGACGTTTAAATAGATTTGGGATAACACCTAGGCGGCTAGGTGTTTTTCTTTGTTTTGAGGTCATTTTTAGTAGGGGGTGTTGCGGGAATACCTATTTACTGTCCACTTGGGGATCTATACTGTCTGGGTTTGGGTTTTACTGTCCACAATGGGGAATTTACTGTCGGGGTTTGAGGATTTACTGTCCACTTTCCCACTATTACTGTCGTACCCCATCAAAACCACAAAAAATACCAAGAATTCTTCTTACCCAATATCCTTTATTTAGATGGAGCACTTTTTTTAGCCATATTCCTTGGCCTAGATCCTATTTAATTACATTTTTTGAAAAAAAACTCCCCTACTGTCCACTTTGAACAATTTACTGTCGGGATTTAGAGTTTACTGTCCACTTTCCACGTTTTACTGTCCAACTCCCCGACCATGCTCCGATTTTCAGAGAGACTCACCTGGGAATTTCAGCGAACCACATAAATAAACCTTAAGCGTGACAGCAAAGGATACAGGGGGAACGAGCTTACCAAAGACACTGCAGGTGACGAGAATTGCCCCTAACATCCTAGTGGTCAATGCCGTTAACAACAAATCAGCGTTTCGTTAGGTTACTCCAGAGGGAGGGAAGGCTTCCACTGATACCGCTTCAAATCAATGACCCCGTTTAGACCGATCTCCACGCCTTCTGCCTCTAACGACAGCCTTTGCTCATTGTAGGACTCGTCATCTAGGAGGGCGATTTGCCCCTTAGCGTTGATGACGCGGTGCCAGGGGAGGCGGTGCTTCTTGCTCATGGAATGGAGGGCGCGGACAACTTGGCGGGCAGCACGGGGGCTTCCAGCGAGCCCAGCGATCTGACCATAAGTCGCAACCTTGCCTTCAGGGATACTGCGAATAATTTCCACTACATTTTCCGTAAAAGGTGTCATCGTGATCGTCCTTTCGAAAAGTACATATCAAAAAGGTATCAAAAATATAATAAATTGAACAATCCTTTTTGTAAAAAATTGCCCCAAATCATATCAAGTACGGGCTTTCGAAACCTAAATTCTCTCCTCATTCCAATAATTATCGCCATATTTGAATAATTTTCTCTCGACAAATTTCTCGGGAAATAAATGCTGAGAGCGTGATATTTCCAGCCAAAAACCCTTATATCATGCGATTTTGGACGATTCTCCATGAATGTCGAAAATAAGTAAGAAGTCCAATTTTCAAAAAACTTTGGAATAACATCTTGTCCAGATTGAGTATTTATAGCATAATCCCGTATCCAAGCTAATAAAATGATTACAAACCTTTACAAAGAGAGTGTTTGAGGTGAAGAGTCGTTTGAAATTAGCGGATATTCAGTCGGGGACATGATTATTCATCGTATAGTCAGAAGGTAAATTACTTTCTGCCGTCTGGTGCCTGACACTCATCAACGGAAGTGTTCTTCTCTGGTGGACAAATGTCTTTTAATGGTGCCTGACACCAAAATGGTAACACCAAATGGTAACACCAAAATGGTGACACCAAATTGGCACCGAAAATGACACCACCATGACACCAAAATTGATGACACCAAAACAGATACCAGAACGGAAGCAGAATTCGTCGAAGTGATAAGCGGGTCTCATTTCACACTACTCACATCCAATTTAGGGAGGGCGAGAGTGTGCACGATTACATCAAAGAGAGAACTATCAAGATTGGAAAGTATATCGTGGAGACGAGGAAAACGGTTCGCGTGATTGCGAAGGAGTTTGGCGTATCCAAAAGTACAGTCCATAAGGATCTAACTGAGAGACTTCCTGAGATTAATCCAGAGCTGGCAAATGAGGTTAAAGGTATTCTAGATTATCATAAATCGATCCGTCATCTCCGGGGGGGAGAGGCAACGAAAATGAAATATCAAAAAGAAGAAAAGGAAGGCGAAGCTGTAAAATAGACCTCAATTTCCGAATCATTCAAGCTGAGAAAACAAAATATTTCAAGGGCATTCTCTAGAATTCCTTAACTCGACATCCTTCTGCAAAATATACCATCTTTTCTTTTCTAAAAGTATGGAAATTTTAATGAGTATGGTACAATATACAATTAGGAAAAGTATGTGGATACCGTTTTAAGGAGGAAAGAAAAGAGAATGTTTGCAAGAGATATTGGGATTGATCTAGGAACGGCTAACGTGTTAATTCACGTCAAGGGCCGTGGAATCGTATTAAATGAGCCGTCCGTAGTGGCGATTGACAAAAATACAAATCGCGTACTTGCAGTTGGTGAAGAAGCCCGCCGCATGGTTGGTCGGACACCTGGGAACATTGTAGCGATCCGCCCATTAAAAGATGGCGTGATCGCTGACTTTGATGTGACAGAAGCAATGTTAAAGCATTTTATTAATAAGTTAAACGTAAAAGGCTTTCTATCGAAGCCGCGCATTCTGATTTGCTGCCCAACGAATATTACAAGCGTTGAGCAAAAGGCAATCAAAGAAGCTGCTGAAAAAAGCGGCGGGAAAAAGATTTACTTAGAAGAAGAACCAAAGGTAGCTGCAATTGGTGCGGGAATGGACATTTTTCAACCGAGCGGAAACATGGTAGTGGACATCGGTGGAGGAACGACGGATGTGGCTGTTCTTTCAATGGGCGATATCGTGACTTCCTCCTCTATCAAAATGGCCGGCGACAAGTTCGACATGGAAATCCTCAACTACATCAAACGCGAGTACAAACTGTTAATTGGTGAGCGCACAGCTGAAAATATTAAAATCAACATCGGGACAGTTTTCCCAGGATCACGCTCGGAAGAAATGGAAATCCGCGGCCGTGACATGGTTAGCGGCCTGCCGCGTACCATCTCTGTTCGTTCGGAAGAAATCGAAGGCTCCCTGCGTGAATCAGTGGCCGTGATCGTTCAGGCTGCAAAAAGCGTTCTTGAGCGCACTCCTCCAGAACTATCGGCTGACATCATTGACCGCGGTGTGATTTTAACGGGCGGCGGAGCATTGCTGCACGGCATCGACATGCTGCTAGCGGATGAATTAAAGGTTCCAGTCCTTGTCGCAGAAAATCCTATGGATTGTGTGGCAATTGGAACAGGAATTATGCTAGATAACATCGACAAGATTCCAAATCGGAAGTTTGGATGATTTTCCCTGAAAAATTGTCCTTTGCCTGCGAGTAGAAATTGGATAAACAATTAATCACTATGGCCCTATCAGGTTTACTGTTGTATGACATCATACCTTGGATACAAAAAGTCTAATGAAGCAGGCAGGACAAGCCTCGATCATTGGGCTTTTTTATTTGGGTTCAGAGGAATAATTTTGCAATAATACACCTTAATAACCAAAGAAAACGACATAAATTGAGCTATTTCTACGTTTATTGACTATTTCCTGTAAAAAGTTGATGAGTATTTTCAATTTATTTTTTATAATAGAGGTAATGAATTGGAAAAATTATTTTTTTAAAATTATAAATTGAATGACTCAGCAACATGAGTTGAACACAATTAATGGTTATAATATGTACTAACTCACTGAATCCGGGGACAACCATGCCAGATAAAAACAAATGGACGGCTTCAGTTAAAGGGGAATTAAGGAATGTCAGTAAATAATTCAAACCATGAACAATATAGTACGAGAGAAGATTACAAGCGCGCTAAAGCCGAAGAGCTGCAACGGAAAAAGGACGCGGAGAAACAGGCCAAGGACGAAGCGTGGAAGGACGCGGAGAAACAGGACAAGGATGCAGTGCGACAATTAAAGGACGCAGAGAAACAGGCCAAGGACGAAGCACAACAAACGAAGGTCGTAGAGAAACAAGCGCCAACAAAGATTGTAGAGATACTAGCCAAGAACGTAGTAGGGAGACTAAAGGGTTTAAAAAAACCAGCCTTGAATGTCGCAAGAAAAACTCAGGATGCGGGACAACAGGCAAAAACCAAACAGCCGCGTCAGAAAAGCGAGACGTCAGGGGTCAAAGAAACGAAAACCAGCCCAACTCGTGAGGCTCAAAGGTCTAAGGAGTCAAACAACACGAACAGCGCGGGTAAGAATGCAGAGACAGCACCTGTTTCGTACCAACGGATCAGAATACGGCTCATTCCGATTTGGCTGCGGCTCGTTCTTTTAGTAGTAATGGCCATCTTCTGTGTGACGGCAGGCACTGTTGTCGGTTACGGCATGCTTGGCGGCGGAAAAGTGGCTGAAGTTTTCCAAGAATCCACATGGAAACATATTATTGATTTAGTTCAAAAAGGAAAATAAATGGAGGAAGGGACGTAAATCCCTTCCTTTTTGTATACGTTAAGTAGTAGAATAGGAAATAGACACTTGTTACTAGTAGGAGGTACTAAATAATGCTCGATATCGAACAAATCAAAGAAATCATCCCACATCGCTACCCATTTTTGCTGGTTGATCGAATTTTAGAAGTGGAAGAAGGAAAAAGCGCCGTCGGAATTAAAAACGTCAGCGCCAATGAAGAATTTTTCAACGGCCATTTTCCAGATTATCCAGTGATGCCTGGTGTGTTAATCGTGGAAGCACTGGCACAGGTTGGGGCTGTCGCTATGTTGAAAAAAGAAGAAAACCGCGGCCGCTTAGCCTTTTTTGCAGGAATTGATGGCTGTCGTTTTAAAAAACAAGTCAAGCCAGGCGACCAGCTTCGTCTGGAAGTGGAAATTGTACGCTTGCGCGGACCAATCGGCAAAGGGAAAGCCGTTGCGACTGTTGATGGCGAAGTTGCCTGCGAAGCGGAAATCACATTTGCCTTAGGCGAGAAAAAAGAATAACCAAATGAAAGCGGCCGGAGGACTCTGGTCGCTTTTTCGTATGCGATTATGTAGGCGTGCAAAAACATAGAAGCAGCAATTACCTTGAAAACATTTTGTAAAAAAATGCTTGCTATCATTTGAAAGACGTCGGGAACCCTAAAAACAGACCAATAAAAGATAGGTCAAATTATGTTTGGAAGGGGTACATGAATTTGAAGAAAAAGTTATTTCTTTTGCTCGCAGGTTCGGTTTTATCTGCTGGCGTGTTAACAGGCTGTAATAATGATAACGATAATGATGACCAAAATCCACCACCACCGGCAGTGAATAATCCAGCAGATAACAACCTAAATAATAATGACAATCTTAACAACAATCGCTTAAACGACAACAATCGCTTAAACGACATCAATCGCTTAAATGACAACAATAACTTAAATGACAATCTTGACTTAAACGACAACGACAACCACTATTCACCGGCAGAGGACAAAAATACCGATACCGACAAAGATCCAATTAAGGATAGCAACACCAAAAAGGAAGAAATAATCGAAGATGATATTGACGTGAATGACAGAGACAATAAAGATGAGTAGGTAACAAAAAGGGACTGGCATCTGCCTGTCCCTTTGCTTCTATTTTATTTCGTTTTTTACTTTTAGTTTCGGTTTGCTTTTTATTTTATCCCTAAATTCGGTAAGCAGCGCGGGACCCTCAAGCCCTTTTTGGAGGAGACTTTCAAGCAGTAGTTCGGAGTAATCACTTTTGTTGCGGCGAATGCTGCCTTCGAACAAGACACTGATATGCTTTTCGAATTTAGTCAATGAACAAATTTTTGTTTGAAAATAGGCAGGCGCATTATCCTTCTTGGTGATGACTGCTTCGACAATAAGGTCGCGGTCTTGCTCGGAAATTTTTTTGAAATAATCATAGAGGGACAAATCTGTATACGCCTCAAGCAGCCATGTCGAGCGCTCGTCTTCCTTATTAAGAATCAAGCCATCCACCAACGGAACTTCAACTGAAGCATCATTTTCGACCACATCTAATGAGTACAATTTAAAAGATTTCATCACAACCTCCTGATTTCTTTTTCCTAAATTATAACATAGGTTCGCTTAAAGCAAATGTCGAATAATATTTGTCGAAATTTAAAAGATCAGTTTTTCTGTAAAAAAGGCCCTTCCTTTTTGACAAAAACCCCCGAGAAAAACCGATTATCCTGCAATAATCAACCTCGATAACTTCCTTTTCCTTGTTTTACAACCATCAGTCCAACGGGCTATGCTAAGACCATCAAACAAAAAGGAGATGAAAAAATGATCAATCAAGTCACATTGGTTGGCAGGTTGACGCGGGACCCGGAATTAAAAGAGACATCAGAAGGGACACAAGTGTCTCATATCACTTTAGCAGTGACTCGTCACTATCGCAATCAAAATGGCGAAATTGAAGCAGATTTCGTTCAATGCACACTTTGGCGGAAAGCGGCAGAAAATACATGCAAGTATTGCCGTAAAGGTTCAGTCGTTGGGATCACCGGGAGATTGCAAACCCGGAACTACGATAACAAAGAGGGGAAAAGGGTGTATGTGACCGAGGTGATCGCCGAAACAGTCCGCTTCCTAAGCTCGAAGCCGCATGAAGTAGCGCCTGAGCCAAAAAAGGAGGAAGTGACGATTGGGGTCTAACAATGAAATGGCCAGTAGCCTCGAGCAATTACTGGAAAGCCTAATTAGGATGGTGGGAAATGCCAACAAAAACGTCGACAGCCTCCAAAAGCGCGTCTGCCAATTAGAATGGGCCATTAAGGAACAACAACATGAAATCAAGGAAAGAGACAACCTCATCAGAATTTACTCCTCACATCCACACGATTCTTCACAAAACATTCCTTTTCGTTTTTAAGTGATATTCAAAAAAATACGCCTTGTTTGCATCATGTTCAAGCTGCGAGGCGAATATTTTTAAAAAAAATCCCCGCAACCGACTATTTATATAGAAAATCAAATACTGCTCCGTGTTTCATCTCCATTTTTCCGGCAGGTAATTGCCGGAATTTTTTTGTTGTCTACAGGTATAAAAATAGACAATCGGGATAAACTATGAAAAAAACCCCCCTGTTTTTTTAAAAAAGAAGCCGCTGAACTCGTCAGCGGCTTCTTTGATGTTTATACGATTGTAGACTGCTTAAACAGGAAAACCTTTTTCTTAAAACTTATCCTTATGATGCTTACTCACCTTAATCTGGCTGATAAATGAATCAATATAAAAAGCTTTCCGTTTGGGCGGCATGAGATAAAGCTCTAATAAGGCCATTTTAAAATCAGGTTCTTTCTGAAGAAACTGGTTAATAATGAGCAGATCGTGATCGTCGCTGGTTTCCTTCGCGATGAATCCAGACCCCTCCGTTTTAGGCAGCAGCTGATCGAGCTCCTCCACCAAATATTCCTTATCGACCTGATAAATTTCCGCAAATCGAACCACCGTCTGATAGTTGGGAATACTTCTACCCGTTTCGTAGCGACTTACTGTGGACCGATCCATCCTCATAATGTCGGCAAGCGTTTGCTGGGACCAGTTTCGGTTGTCGCGCAATTTCCTTAATTTTTCCGATAAAGACATTTAATTCACCGCCATTAAAACAATTCATGGTTTTAACTTAACGGGAAAACAGAACATTAAGTTTGAATGTGTGAATTATGCACAATCATTTTTGTGAAAAAAATGCACGGTGTCGACAAAATAAGGCTTGGCGGAAAATCACATTAAAGGAAATTGGAAATTATCGTCGAATAATGATAGTTGGTGTAAATAATTGTAATATTGGGAGGTATTTATATTTGTGGAAAGAAACTTAATCATATTTATTGGTGAGCAAAACAACAACCAAAAAGTTGAAATCAAAAGTAAACCCAGTTTTTTCGATGCATTACAACTCTCTACCCAGTCGCCCCACACAACAGGAGATATTCCATACCAATCCATCCCGTTTTATAAAAAAGCAATCATTTCCATCCAAATCAATAATTCCAATATTCAAATCAGCTACCACCGTCACCGTCATTCGCTGCAAATTGTTAAAGCAGATATCGATCTAACAGAAAAAGAAGTGTTCGAGCTCCTCAATCATTTTGCTATAAAAGAAGATAACAAAGTTTCCTTTTTAGCCGTATTCCCGAATAGTAAAAGAAGACTTAAAGGAGCGCGAAAAGCATCCATCCGCGCGGAGAGCAGGGAGTTAAAGGGGGAAGAACGATAGATAGGGGGATTTTTTCGAAGAAATTATCTCACCATTAACGAAAAAAAAGGTTCCGAAGGATTTTTCGGAGCCCTTTTTTTATTTCAGGCACAAAGAGCAACGACTCGCCACGCCAGAAGGCCAAAACGCTTATTTTCTCTACTTGTATGATAATCCAGCTCCATTTGCTTTGAATTCTCACCCTTTTGGGCATTTCGGGATGCACCATTTAATTAAATCCGTTATTTACTGTCCACTTTTCATAGTTTACTGTCCACTTTATTCATTTTACTATCCACTTTTTGATTTTACTGTCCACTTCTATTCAATTACTGTCAACTATCCTCCATTTACTGTCCACTTCCTCAAACCAACCTCAAACCCACTAAAAAGCCAGGCGTCCAGCCTGGCACAGGTAAATGACTACTCCGGTGCCTGACACCAAAAAAATTCCACCGCCAAGAAACCCCACCCACAACTGACATTCCGCCGCAAAAAGAGGACACTGTTATGACACAGAATTGACACTTTTACGTGTAATATGACAAAAAGTGATGTACTTTTAATATTTCTGTAACATTACTGGTACATTCATCTGGTATAAATAGAGTACTAAGGAAAGGAGAAAGCGTATGCAAACGACAAAAAAGCGTATCATTCTCGTGTTACTTACATTCATCCTATCAGTAACGGGGTCTATGGTTACATATGCACAAACAAGTAGTGAAGCCCTACATAATGCCAAGCAACAGCTGGAGCAGAAACAAAGAATAGTAGAGCAAAAAGCCCAAGAAAAGCAGACTGTTAATCAAGAGATAGAAAAAATTCAACAAGAATTGAACTCTCTTTACAGCGATATTACAAAGAACAAAGAAACAATGGCAATAACGCAGCAAAAAATAGACGCAACAAACCAACTCATTGAACAAAAGAAACAAGAAATCGTCGTCCTAGAGGATAAAATCCTTGCACGTAAAGGGATTATGAAGCAGCGGGCCGTCGCACTTCAACAAAATGATAACGTCAATGTAATGATCAACCTATTCTTCGAGTCTGATAGTATCTCAGAATTTATCCAACGCGCGAGCGCCGTTTCGGCCCTGATGGATGCGGATAAAGATATCTTAGGAGCCCAGAAGGAAGATCTTCAAAAGATTGAAAATGATAAAAAAGAGATTGATAGACAAGAACAAATTTTATTAAAAGACCAAGAGGAACTTGCGAATCAACAAGCTCTACTTGATCAAAACATGCAAAAACGACAACAATCCTTAACCGTTATGCAACAAAAATTCAGTCAAATCGTTAAACAAATGGCGCTTGCCGAACAGGAAAAAGCCGGCGTTGAGTCACAAATGAAGGATATTCAAGCGAAAATCAAAAAAGAACAAGATGAGGCCAAAGCACGTACAACTGCAAAAACAACAAAAGCAGCGCCATCATCATCAGAAAACATCACAACAACAGCAGTAGCAACAACAAGTGGTAAGGAGATGTATGTTACCGCAACAGCATACAGCCCGGAAGAGTCCGGTTCCATTACTGCACTCGGCTACAACATTCGTAAAAATCCGAATATGAAATTGATTGCCGTCGACCCAAGAGTCATTCCACTTGGAAAAAAAGTCTGGGTTGAAGGTTATGGCGTTGCCATCTCAGGTGACACAGGCGGCGCGATTAAGGGCCATAAAATCGACGTATTAGTGCCAAATAGAGCAAAAGCAATACAATGGGGCAGAAGAACCGTGAAAGTTGTCGTCCTAGACTAATCCCTGCAATCACTTCAGCCATCCAAAAAGACCTAACAATCCACTGTTAGGTCTTTTTTCGACACAATTTTGGTTCGTTTTCCTTTTTTGAGCATCTTATGACCCATGTCCTCATTGCTGATGTGCTGGTTATGAAATAAAATAATAGTGTCACAAATTAGAAGATTGAGATAGGGATGGGGATCGATGATTGAATTAAAGCTGCGTTCGATTTTAAAACAGGTAAAAAGCGAAAGTCCGCAAAAAAGACTTGAGGCACTACAACAGCTTGCTCAATATAAATTTCAAGAAGGATTCGAGGTTCAGATCGATGTATTAAAGGATATGATCAAGACGGCTGCATTCAACTTTCCAGACCGTGTGGAAAATTGGGACAACCCGTCCTTTTATCTCATTGACTTTGTCTGTGATTTTCCCATGCCTGAAGTGGTTGAGGGACTCCTAAAGCATTTCGACGGTTTCGATTTACAGGCAAAAGAGCTGGCGATTGTAATGTTGCTAGCAACAGAAGATGAAGAGATTTTTTACGTGCTTGAGGAAAAAATAATCGGGTTAATCCAGACAGAGGATTTCTTTATTCCCGTTAAAGAACTTGAAAATTATCCGATGCTGATCAAAGGAATCCTTGATAAAACACTCGAGCATCTTAATACCAAACACTATAAATTCATGCTGTATGATTTGTTATTATCGCTAAACTCTTCCGGCTTAGAACAAGGCTATAAAAAGGAGGTAATCCTCCCGACCTTGTTCGAAGATTATCAGGCAGAGAAACAAGCTTACTTGAAATTTGATGCCGATTTTACAAGCAAATATGTGTACACTGCATGGAAGGATAGCTATTTTGTCCTTCGTTCGAGAATGCGATTATTAATTAGCTTAATGGAATATTATTATTCAACAGACATGGGCGCCGAGCTGGAGCAGGCGATGTCTTTCCGTGATCCGTTTATTAAAACAGATGCGCTAATCATATCCATCGCCAAAAACCTTCCATATAATCAAAACACACTAGTAGAGGTTTCAAATCAGATCGAAAGTGCAGAAATGGTTTATTGGGAATTGAAGGAAAGAAATCTGGAACATCTGTATCCAATCCATGAAGGAAAGCAGCCCAATTTGGCGAAATCTAGGCTTTTTTCGACAATTATCAACCTGCCAGAGGAAGAAGAAGGAGTCATCCGCTTTCCTGAAGACATTCAGATCATCGATAAAATCGATACAGAAAACACCTATGGGCAGCCGATTCGCTATTACTTACTGAGTTTCATGCATATCGGGACCCGATATGCGGGCTGGGCAGGCGGCTATGCGCTCGAGGATGGCGACGATACGGCCGAAATATGGGATGGCAGTTATACTGATTTTGTCGAATGGGATTCAGCCAGCATCGAAGGACACAAAGCCGCTTTTTTCAAAAAAAGAGAAGAGGAAAAGCAAGAACATGAAATCAGTGTCTATTTTGAAAGTTCGCCACGGCTCAGCAAAGGCGCCTGGTTCTTCCTCAGCCTCGCGGTGGTTAACTGGATTAGAGAGGCGGTCGGAGGATTTTCAGAAGACTCGATTCCTTTCTTAATTGCACTAACCGTGATCGGCGGCGCGCTTTGTCTATATGAACTGACAAAAAATAAGAAAAGAGCCATCCAGGTCGTCGGCCAGCAGCTAGTGATGAAGGACGGTTCTAAACAGCATGCGATTGGAATGCACGAAATCAAAAAGGTAGAATACAACAAAAAACACGTTCTCGTCTATGACAAGAAAAACGAACTTGCGTTTAAATTCCCGCTCCGCTGGGTCCGTTACGACCTGTTTTACGTTCACATGATGGAGCAGACCGACCATCTAAAAGACCGGCCATTTATACAATCATAAAAAGCGTCCCACAAGAGGCCATAAGCATAAGAAAAGCAAAATGGTTCCGGGCAACAATCGCCGGAACCACTTTTTTCGTCGTGCCTTTTCATAGTGCCTGACACCCAAAACACCATTGGCAGCGGACGTAGATCACAAACGGTGC